>JAYTBD010000387.1:0-10559 GCA_043737155.1 Fimbriiglobus sp.
CCCAGGAGAAAGGGGACTTCTGTCTCAGAGGCGATCGAGAAATGGGTGACGATCACTCTGATGGAGAGATTACAACCGCCCTCGGATTATGTGTCAAGCGCCGATTCGACGGATTTTCCAAATTATCTCACCCCCACCTTGGGGCAGATCGGATCGAGCGCGCAGCGCTCGCAGGCCGGTTTACGGGCGTGGCACACGCGCCGGCCGTGCAGGATCAGCCGGTGGCTGGCAAGCGTCCACTCCCGCTGTGGGATGAGCTTGTTCAGGGAGAACTCGACCTTCACCGGGTCGGTGTGGCGGGTCAAACCGAGGCGGCGGGCCAAGCGTCCGACGTGGGTGTCCACCGTGATGCCGGGGGTGTCGAAGGCGTCGCCGAGAACGACATTCGCCGACTTGCGGCCGATGCCGGGAAGCTTCACCAGTTCGTCGAGGGTGCGCGGTACCTCGCCGCCGTGGTCCCGGACGATCGCCGCCGCGGCGCCGCGGATGTTCTTCGCCTTGGCGCGGAAGAACCCCGTCGAGTGGATCAGGTCTTCGAGCTCGGATTGATCGGCTTCGGCCATCGCGTGCGGAGTGGGGTAGGCGGCGAAGAGCGCCGGCGTCACGAGGTTGACGCGGACGTCGGTGCACTGCGCGGAGAGGATCGTCGCCACGAGGAGTTGGAACGGCGTCTCGAAGTTCAGTTCGATGGGGGCGGTCGGGTAGAGTGCGGCGAGGTCGATGAGGACGAGCGGGACGCGGGCTTTGAGTGGAGGCATAGAGGGATTGTAGAAACGAAAAAGCGACCGGGACGGCCCGGTCGCTCGTTCGCCTCCGCGCGGGAGCGATCACTCGACTTTTTCAAACTCGCCGTACGATGCGGTCATGTCTCCGGGTGCGGGCTTGTCGATCGACGCCGGGCGCTCCTTGCCGCCCTTGACGGAGCGGATCTTCAGTTTAGTCCCGTCGCACTCGTAAGCAAAAAGCAGGGTGGTTTCGCGGCTGCCTTTCGGCGGGCCGAAGTCGAGGGCTTTCGGGCTGGCCGCGGGGTCGAGTTTGGTGATTTCGCCGTTTTCACCCTTGCGTCCTTTCTCCGAAATGTTGATGGCCGTTCCGGAGACCACGATTACCGAACCCTCCTTTTTGAGTTCCTCCGCGCTTATTTCTTTGCCGTAATCCACCGACACAACCGCTTTCCAACGCCCCTGCAACTTCTTCAGTTCCGCCGCGTCGACGTCTTTGCTCGGCTTGACGCTGCTGACGGGGGCGGGACCGGCGCTGAGTTCCGTCGTGCGCTTCGGTTTCGGCAGCACCGGGGCGACCTTGTCGAAGTCGGGCAATTCGTCGCCGCCGGCGCGGGTCACCATCGCTTTGAAGACGGCGGGGTTGATCGTCTCGCGGACGGTCCGCACCGAGCCGTCGCCCATCAGCACGGTCGTGCCGCGGCTGCCGTCGGGCAGTTTCGAAACGTAAGGCTGCATCGGCTTCTCGGAGCGGTCGTCGATACCGGTGAGCGTCGCCCCGCCGCCGGCGATTCACGGCCGCTGATAACCCGGTGGCACTTGGATCAGCGCGATGGTGTTCGCCAAGCCGTCGGTCACTTCGGCCGGCTTGGAGGTCCAGTCGTACCCGTACATACCGAGCCTCTTCTGCGTGGCCGGGTTCTTCGGATCATACCGGGCGGCGTCGAGGCCCAGCCCCGCGATGCCGACGTAGTTCGTGGCTCCGAGGCTGCGCCCCTCGGCCAATTCGTGCGTCGCGCGCCAGGCGCTTTGGTCGTAGTATGGGACGAGGAATTCGGGCACCCACGTCTCGGCCGCGGGGAGATTCTCCTTGGCGTACCAAGCGAAAGTTTTGTCCTTGATGCTCGTCCGCAACCCGGCCTTGCCGAGGTGAGGAAGCAGTTCGGCGAAAAGGCTGACGCGCTGCTCGGGCGGGTACGCCAAGCCGTAGCGATCGGCGCGGACGTCGCGCTCCAAGGCCCCGAGCGGGAAGCTCCCCTTCTCCTTGACGGCATTCACCAGCGCGTAGGAGAGACTGAATACATCGTTCTCACCCGAAAGTACGGACATCCGGCCTTTCAATTGCGCGGTCATCCGGCCGAGGCCTGGGAGAAGGATCGATTGGTAGGTGGTTTCTTGCCATTCGATTTGAAACTCCACCGTGACGACCGTGTCGGAGAGCAGCAGATCAATTCGGGAACCGGGTTGCGTCCCAGGACCCGACGTGCCCGGCCCGGGAGACATCGGATTTTCAAACCCCGAACCCGGGTACATCGGGTTGCCCGGCCCCGGTGACATCGGGTTACCCGGCCCCGGCGACATCGGGTTGACACCGGGTCGCTTATTCTGCGCGTCTTCCCCCTCGGATCGGTCCACGGCCGGTGCGGCGTTCGCGCCGGGGCCTCCTCCGGGTCGCATACCCCCCGGTGGGAGCAACCCGCCGGGCGGGCCCATCGGCCCGCCGGGGCCGGGGGACATTGGATTGAAGCCGCCGGGAGACATCGGATTGCCCCCGCCCGGGAACATCGGGTTTCCTTGTTGTCCACCCCCGCCTTGGCCCGAGGTGAGATCGTTGATCGTAACGGTTTCCTTCGTTTCCACGAGATAGAGCAACTTCAAGCTGTTGAGCACCGGCAGGATATGCTCGGCCACCGATTTCTTGGCATCGTCGTCGGTGAGATATTCGAAATACCCGGTGAGAACGCCTTTCGCTTTCGTCATCGAAGTGATCGAAAAGCCGAGCACCTTGACTTGCTGGAGCCAATTCACCAACACCGTATCGGCGAGGTCGGGCATGCCGAGCGCCTTCAGATTGACATCGGCCAGCGAACGCTGATCGACTTTCTGGACGTACACGGCCGCGGGGGTGTCTTTTTCTTCGTCCTCGAGTGTATTGAGTGCTTTCTTGAGTTCGGGGTCGATGGTGCGGAAATACGGATTCGACGTGAACGTCTTCCGGACCGGGGGGCGAGGTGTCCCGCCCGGTGCGCCGGGGCCGGGGAACATCGGATTGCCGGGACCGGGGCTCATGGGGTTACCCGGGGAACCCATCGGCATCGGCGGAGGGGCTTGGGCATCGTCTCCTCGGTCGGCGCGTGGGGCGCCGGCTTCCGGAGATCCCTTACCGGGTCCGCGCCCGCCATCTCCCATCGGGGGCATCATGTCCATCGGGGGCATCATGCCCATCGGGGGCATCATTCCGCCGCCCATCGGCGGGGTCATGTTCATCGGATCCGCCGGCGGTTCCGGCTGGATGTACTCCGACTTGAACGGCGGCAGGCCGTCGTCCTTCAAATCGTTCAGAAAGCGTTCCATCACGAAAGGATCGGCCAGCACGATGGTCTGGGTGTCGTAGACGTTGAACGCGAGCTTCCGCTCTTCGCCCGCCTTGACCGGTTTGGCCTTCGCCGATTTGCCCTCGTTGCCCAGCACCGCGCCGAGCGAGAGCGATTTGCCGATCGCCGTCAGGAAGGCGTTCGATTTGATCAAGAAGTAATCGCGCCCTTTGATGTTGTTGTTCTTCGGATTTTCGAGGTTCAAACGGCGCGTCATCTCGTCGGGGTCGAACGGGCTCTTCGTGCGGATAATCGCGAAGGCCTCTTTGTCCGATCCTACGTAGCAGTGGAGGATTTCCTCGGTCTCGGAGGCTTCGAAGGTCATGGATGTCAGGAAGAGCGCCTTGGTCGAAGTGTCGAAGATCGACGCGTACATCGGCGTTTTCGAGAGTTCGTCCATGTGCAAATGCCACACGCTGACGGCGTCCCCCGGCAGGAGGTTCGTGATCTCCTTCAGGCCGCTGGGACGCGGTTTCTTTTTGACTCTCGGACCGGGTGTTTCGGTGCCTGGGGTTTCGGTCTCGGGGGTCTCGGTCCCCGGTGTTTCACCGCCGTTTCCCGGCGGAGTCGTGCTATTGGAGTTGTTCGCCACGGGCGGGGTGGATGGTTTGTCGCCGCCGCTTCCGAGGACCAAGAACGCCCCGAGGCCTAAGCCGCCGAGGGCGAGGACGCCGAGGACGACGCCGATCAGCACTTTGCCGCCGCCGCCTTTGCTCTTGGCGCCTTTGCGGCGCGGGGCTTCATCGCCGTCGTCCTCGTCTTCGTCGGCGTCGGGCACGGTGAAGCGGTATTTGCACTTCGGGCACTCGGTCTTCTGGCCGATCTGCGCCGAACTGCGGATGAGGATCTCCGTCTCGCACTTCGGGCAGTCGAGTTTGAACTTGACGTTGGCCATGGCTGTCTCCGAGCCGCCGCGAATCCGGGGGCGCGCGTCTTTCGATCCGAGGATATCACTGTAACGCGGGAAGTGGGGGGTTGGCAAAGCCAAAACGCGCCGAAATACGGTTCTCCGGGGTGCCGGGTAGGGGTTTAGGGTTTGGGAAGCAGACTCACTCGATTTCTTTTACCCCGATTCCCCGATTTCGAGACCGGAGTGGCGATGTCCATTCAAACCCGCCGCGAGGAGCGTTCGAACCTCGCTATGATACTCCCCATGGCAACACCCGCCCCGGCTCCGCCGCTGCCCGTCGATGGCCCGCTTTTGGCGCCGGAGTTCCTCCGGCGCTTGGAGACGCTCGAACTCGTCTCGCGCAAGATTCGCTCCGGGCGCATGAAGGGCGACCGACTGTCCAAGCGCAAGGGGCGCGGTTCCGAATTCGCCGACTTCCGCCCTTACACCATCGGCGACGACCTGCGCTACCTCGATTGGAACCTCTTCGGCCGGCTCGAAAAGCTGTTCATCCGTCTCTTCCTCGAAGAAGAAGATCTCCAAGTCTTCCTGCTCATCGATAATTCTGAGTCGATGAACTTCGGCACGCCCACCAAGCTGCGCTACGCCAAACAAGTCGCGGCGGCGCTCGGCTTCATCGGGTTGGTGAATCTGGACCGCGTGACCATCGAGGCCATCGGCGGTGAGAAATCGCCGCGCTCGCCGACGTTCCGCGGCCGGCCGAGTCTGTGGCGCATGGTGCAAACCATCGACACCATCGAAGCCTCCGGCAGCGGCGATTGGAATCGCAGCTTGCGCAACTTCAGCCTGCGCGTCGGCGGCCGGGGCATCGCCATCGTGCTGTCCGACTTCATGGACAAAGGCGGCTTCGAGGACGGACTCCGCTACCTCGCGGCCCGGAACCTCGACGTGTACGCCATCCATATTCTGGCGCAAGAAGAGATCGCCCCGCCCTACACGGGCGATTTGAAGTTCACCGATTTGGAAGACGGCGACGAAGCGGAAGTGACCATCAGCGCCCCTTTGCTCGAGCGCTACCAGCGGACGCTCAACGCGTTCCGGGCCTCGGTCAACACCTTCGCCACCCGCCGGGGAATGAGCTACCTGTTCACAAGCAATCAAGTCCCCTTTGAGAAGTTGGTATTGGGCTACCTGCGCACGCGCGGGTTGCTGCAGTAGGGGCCGAGTTCCAAAGTCACTGCACCGGCTTCGCCCACGGACAGAGCGTTTGGATTTCCCCCGCGAGGTCGCGGGTGAAGCGCAGGGTTTCCGCTCGGGCTAGCGGGGAGTTGTCGGAGGTGCCGATGAGCACGACGAGTCGGCCGACGGGTTGGGTCATCTTGCCGGCGAAGGCGTCGTCGAGCCATTCGGGTTGGGTGAGGAACCCAATCTCTTTTTGGGCGGCGAGTTCGTCGGATTCATCCCAAATGCGGTTCCCCTCCTGGGTCCAGTAGAGCACGAATTGGGTTTCCCGCTCCCCGCGGGCGAACTCGCGCGCCGTCGCCGGGATCGGGCCGGATGCGTCGGGGCGAATCACTTCGATCCGCTTCGCGGTGACGCGGTAGCCTTTGTTCCCGAGGCAGACATCGGGGTGGTGGTAGCCCTTCACGAGCTTCGCGGACGACCAATAGATCGCCCAGACGGAGATCTTCTGACCGAGGTTGTTCTCGTACTGCCGGTGCAGAATGCGATCCTGCCCCAGCAGCGCGGTCACCTCATCGGAGACAAGGAGATCCTCGCCGCGCCAACCCCCGAAGGCGATGGGGAGTTGTTCCAGCGGCGCGTTCTGCGCGACCGCCCGCTCGCGGGAAGAGCTGAGGGAATAGGTGAGTACCCCGCCGACGATCCCGGCGATCAACAACGCCGACACGATGAAGCTCGCCCATCGCGGCGCCGGTTTCGCTTCGATTGGAATCGGATCACGAATGAGGATCGACGAGTAACCCAGCAACCGTGCGATTCCCAAGATTACCCCCAGCCCCACGAACACCATGGCGAACCCCAAAGTATCGTGCCAGTCGCCGCGGATGTAGTCGCGTCCGGCGTGTTCTTGGATCAACCCGCTGAGCACCACGCGGATTGCATTCACGACGACGACGACGGGTACTGCGAGCAGTGTGAGCGCGATTCCCCGCACCGGGCCGAAGCCCTTCCTGTAAGCCACGAAGGCCGCGAGCGCCGTGAGGGCCGTGAGCGATTGGACGCCGCTGCAAGTCTCCGCGACGCCGAGATCGCCGGCCGTGAGCTTCAGTACGAAGCCGGTGCGCTCCACCGGGAGTCCGACCCACGGCAAGACGGCCGCGGCGATGGCGGTCGTGGCGCTCTGGAGGTACTGCTGCAACGGATCGAGTACCCGCGACGGCAGTGGCAGTGCGAAAAACGGGAAGACCAGTGCGAAGCCGAAATGACGCAGCCGGGGCCAGCCCCCGCCGGCGAGCAACATGCCGATGGCGCCGATGCCCAGCGCGACCGCGTCGAGCCAGAGCAGCACGGTGCGCCCGCCCGTCGCTTGAGTTTGGAGGAACGTCGCGATGGGGAACAGCAACCCCGCGAGGAGGGCGAGTGGAATGGCGAGCCAGAGTTGGGAACCGCCCGGCGGAATCGAGGCGCGGCCCGAGTGCGCCGCCCACGCCGCACCGAGCAGAATCAGGAAGCGGTCGGCGTACTCGGGTCGCGTCCCCCAGTATTGGACGAGCAACGCGAGCAGACCCACGGCCCCGAGAGTCAAGCCGGCCCACGCCGCCCGAGTGAATCCTGAGCGGGCCATGGTTACTTCTTCGGTTCGTCTTTCTTTTCGGGCACCCGTTTGGCCATCTCCGTGAGGAGGACGCGGGCCTCTGGGCGATAGACAAACGGCCCGCGCGCTTTCACGGCTTCGTCGAGGATCTTATGCCCCTCGGCGAACTTCTTCTTCTCGTTCAACACCAGCGCGAAGTAATAGGCCGTGTCCAAGCCGACTTGGCCGGCGCTGCCGGCGGCGCCGAGCGCTTTGTCCGCGTCGTCGATGCGGCCCACTTTGAAATAGCAGTAGCCGAGCACCGCGTACGCATCGGCGGCGCGGTTGTTTTGCTTCACCAAGCTCTCCGCCAGTTCGACGGCCCGCTTCCGCTTCTTCTCGTCCGCCGATTCGACGAGGATGATCGCGAGGTTGCCCAAGGCGAAAGGATCGCCGGGGGCATCTTTGTGCAGTTGCTCGAAGGCGACCTCGGCCGCGGGGTAATCCCGTTTGTGCCGGAGGAGCAGCGCTTGCAGGGTCGCCGTCTCGCGGGCCTTGGTGTCGAGCTTCGCGGCGGCGTCGATGGAAAACTGCGCCGCGCCGAGCTTGGCTTCGTCCAGCAGCCAGCCGGCGTAGGCGCGGTGCGACTTCGGATTCGCGGCGTGGGCCGCGACCGCCTTCTTAAGCCACTCTTCGGCCTTGTCGCGTTCGCCTTTCGACGACCAGAGCGCGGCGATCCGCAACTCGGGCGGATCGACTGCGGGGTCGTCTTGGAACGCCTTTTGGAACTCGGCGAAGGCGTCCTCCGGCTTGCCCGTCTGGAATGTCGCCGTCGCGAGCCGTTGGCGCAATTGGCCGTTCTTCGGGTCGTCCTTCAGCAGACTCGCGAGTTGTTCCTTCACAGAGGCCCAGTCGCCGCGCTGTTCGAAGGAGGCGACCAGCCCGAGGCGCGATTCGCGGACGAAACGCTTGCGTTGCTCGGCGTTCCAACGCGGGTCGGCGGAGAACTGCAAGGCCGCTTGGCAGTTGAGAATCGCATCGGTGACGCGGCCCTCGGCGTAGGCGAAGCTGGCGTTGAGGAGGTAACCATCGGGGTGCTTCGGCTCTTCGACGGTGAAGCTCTCGAGGGTTTTGCGCGCGTCTTCACCGCGCTTCGCTTGGAGGAGCCAACCGGCGAGGATCACGCGCGGCGGCTGCAATTGCGGATCGGCGACGCACGCTTTCTTCAACTGCTCATGGGCCTCGTCGAACTTGCCGGTTTTGAACGTCGCCAGCGCCTGATCGACGTCCGGCGGCAGTTTCGGCGGGGCTTGCGCGATGGCCGCGACGACGAATCCGAACGAGACGAGCGCGGTCAGAAGCGGGCGGGTCACGATTTCTCCCGTTGCAGAATGGCGAAGGCGTCGAGGTAGTCGGCTTGTTCTTGGGGCGAGCGTGGCAGCGACCGTGCCAGTTCGAAGGCCGCGTGGGCTTGTTCTTTTCGACCTTGGGCGTGATACGCCAACGCCAAGTGGATCTGGACACCGGCCATCGTCTTGGAAAGTCGGCGGGCCTTCTCCAATGACCGGATGGCGGCGTCGCGCTGGCCGTTGGCCAACTGAGTCGCCCCGAGGACCTGCCACTGCCACGCGGTCAGGGGCAATCCTTGCTCGGGCGCGCTCGAAAGCGGCGCGGCGTTGCGCAGGGCATGGCCCGGCTCTTTCTTCCCCTTCAAGCGGATCCACGCCAGTGCTGCGGCGATCTCCAAATTGTCCGGCTCTTTGTTCTGCAGTTGTCCGAAGCCGCGCAGCGCTCCGGCGGTCGCGGTTTCATTCCAGCGCGGCTCGCCCTGCTCGGCGCTTTTGAAATAGACCAGCGCCTGGACCGACAGCAATTCCGAGTCCCCGGGAAAGCGATTGAGCAGCGCCTGGGACGCGCGGATCGCGAGGTCGGCGAGCGCCGGGGTGAAGCGGCTCTCCGCGATTCCGCGGAGCGCTTGGCCGATGGCCTTGGGCGAACCTTGCTCGGCGCTCGCGGCTTCGACTTTCGCAATGAACGCTCCGATGAGCGGGTCGAGGCCCGCTTCGATCAGACCGCGAACATAGAGCCGCGCGGCGAGTGGATCGCCGGGGAGGGCGTCGCCGAGTTGCGAGAGCAGTCGGATGCCGGTGTGGGCGTGCTCGCCGCCGGATTCGATATAGATGCGAGCTTCGGTCCGCAGCGCCCACGGGTTCTTCGGCTCGGCGATCCGGGCTTTCCCGCAAGCTTCGAGGGCGATGTCGCGGCGACCCGCGGCCTCGGCCGTCTCCGCGACCAAGAGCCAGAGGGCGGTATTGTTCGGCTGCTTCTCGGCGGCATTTTGCAACCGTCCCACAGCGGGCATGAGGTCGTCATCGGAACGGAGCAGCAGCGAATAGAGGGCGAGCAATTGAGGCTGATCGCCGCACGATTCGAGGCCGCGCTCGACTTGGCGACGGGCCTCGGCCACATCGTCGGCCCGCACCGCGGCGGTGGCCAAGCCGTGATAGGCGGCGGTCGCTTTCGCATCTCGTTCGAGCAGCGCAGCCCAAGCGCGCTTGGTGCGCGCCTCGTGCTCGGCGGCGATCGTCGGGTATTGCTCGGCCGTGATTTGGTTCTCGCGCCGCAGCAGTGCGAACGCCGGCACGAGGCGATTGCAACTCGCGCCGAGTTTCAGAATCGCCCATGCGTCGAGCGCGGGGTCGTCGAGCGACCAGTCGATGAGCCGGCCGATGGCGAGAACCGCGCGGCTCAACCCGCTGGGTTGAGAACGGTCGGTCTTCGGTTCGAAGCCTTCGAGGTAGCATTCCACCATCTGCACTTTGACGCTCGAGGGGAATGCTTCCGATGCGGACGAGCGGGCCGATTCGACGACGGCCTCGCGGACGAACCGCCGAAGCGGCGAGGGATCGCGGTCGAGTTCGCGGTGGAGGTCGAAGGCGAATAGCAGCGAAGCCGGGGTAACGTTGCCGCCCCCGTCTTTCGGATCGGGGAGTCGATCGACTTCCGCGAGCGCCGCCGGTCGATCGCCGCGGAGCAGCGCGGCTTTGGCCATCGTGCAGCGCGCGAGCCAGTCCTTCGGTTGATGGATCAACCGCTTCGCCGCTTCTCGCTCGGCCTCGGGCCAGCGGCCCGCCTTGAGGTGCTTCGGGAGAGTCAACAGCGGCATGACCGGATCGCCGTTGTCGGCGGAGCCGGATTCGAGCGATCGCTTGCGCTGGGCCGCGAGCGCGTCGTCCGGGTTCAGCTTCAAAATCTCATCGAGGGCCGCGTGCAGTTCCGCGTCGTCGCCAGACTTGGCAGCGCGATCGAAATTCGACCATAGCTCGGAGGTGCGCTGCCGGTTGCGGGCCTCGGGGCGAAGCTTGAACTGGTAGTAACCCGCGGCCGACGAACCGACCGCGAGCAGCGCGGCGGCGGCGAGCCGCATCCACACGGGGAAGCGGCGCGCGAAGTTGCGGATGCGGGAGGGACGGACCAGCGGAAGGGAGACGGACGCCATGGTTCGGTGAGCCTGGAGGCGGGCAGAGGCTGTTGCAGTAACTTAAGTCCGTGACCCCGAATGGACCGTGAAGAACCGGAGTTCGGATCGAAAGTATCCCGGAGATCATTTTTGGCGAGCGGCACGGCGTGAGTGTGCC
>JAYTBD010000388.1:0-1725 GCA_043737155.1 Fimbriiglobus sp.
GATTGCCAGAAAGGCGACGACGCCCAGCGCGCTCAATCCCCGATACGGTATCGCACGTCTGTCGAGCCAGTACGTCAGCGCGGCGCCGGCGAGTGCGCCGCCGGCGTGGGCCTGCCAGCTGATGCCGGGCGCCAAGCTCACGAGCGCATTGAACAGCAGGGCCAAACCGAGCTTCCGCCGCCATTCTCGGGCCATGCCGGCCGGGAGACGATCGCGGTAGCGCAGGTACCACACGATCACGGAAGCCAAAACACCCCACAAGGCTCCCGAAGCTCCGACGAGGATGGTGGCGGCACCGTTCTCGGCCGGGTGCAACGCCATCGCGGCGACGCTGCCCGCGAAGCCCGAACCCAGATAAATCACCAGAAACCGCTTCCAACCCCAGAGTCGTTCCGAGACGCTGCCCAACGCCGCGAGCATGAGCATGTTGACGAGCACGTGGAGGAGTCCCGCGTGAACGAAGCAAGTGCTCAGCAGTCTCCACCATTCCCCGCGCAGCAAATCCGGTGCGGACACCGCGCCCATCCGCGATAGGATCTGCGCGGCTATGGGGTGACCTACCCCCTTCAAATAAGGGACGCCGATAGCCTCGCGCACGGCGAGTACCCAGCCGCCGACGAACCAGAGCACGTTCAGCGAGAGCAAGAGAGGGGCGACGATTGCCCGGCGCCGGATCAGAACAGGCTCGGGGAGTGAGGTCATGGAATCGGTACGGCTCGGGACGAGGTGTTGTCCCGTGCATTATGAAGCTCGAAAGTCGATTCGGCGACGATTTACTTCTTCCGCGGCAGCACCGTCACTGCAAACGACGTCGTCACGGTCAGACCACCGGCGTCCGCCACTATACACTGTGATCACCGCGGTCCCGGACATGTTCCGGTTCGGGGTGATTCGGAGCGCCTTCATTGGGGATTCAAAGTTCGCTTTGGCCACAACGGGTGTGGACGCGAACGGACAGCACTACAGCGGGAAAAGCCCCTTAGCATCCGCTCGGTTCCGGGGTATCATATCCCGGACCTCCCCCGGAGACCGCGCCGATGACGACCCCGCTGGACGCCCCCCGCTCCGAATCCCGCCCGTGGCTCGTGCCGCTGCTCTTGGCGAGCGCGCTCGGATTGGTCGCCGTGGTCATCGCGCTGACGGTCGGCTCCGGCGAACAGCGCGCCGAGGCCAAGTCCCAAGTCACGGTGAAGCAGCCCGAACCGAAGCCCGAAGAGGAGCAAGCCGCCCCCGAATTCCCGGAGAAGATGGACTGGCTCAACACGGCCGGGCCGATCACGATGAAGGATCTGAAGGGGAAGATCGTCCTGCTCGACTTCTGGACGCTCTGCTGCATCAACTGCATCCACACGCTGCCGGACTTGGCGAAGCTCGAAAAGAAATACCCGAACGAAGTCGTCGTCATCGGCGTGCACAGCGCCAAGTTCGACAGCGAGAAGGAAACCAAAAACATCCGCAAGGCGGTGCTGCGGTACGAGATCGCCCACCCGGTCGTGAACGACGGCGACCACAAGATCTGGGACAAGTACGGCGTGAGTTCGTGGCCGACGCTGGTCGTGATCGACACCGCCGGCAACGTCGTGGGCGCGACCTCCGGCGAGGGGAATTTCGAAACGCTCGACAAGGTCATCGCCAAGCTCATCGAAGACGGCAAGAAGAAGAAGACGCTCAACGAGAAACCGATCCGCTTCGACCTCGTCCGCTTCCGCGAGAAGGGCGACACGC
>JAYTBD010000389.1:0-4437 GCA_043737155.1 Fimbriiglobus sp.
AGCTTACGGACTTCCGCCGAGAGCATATCGAGAGTGGCGGGGAAGTGGACGGTCATTACCTTCAAGAACTCGGTCGACGTCTCAACTCGATGACTGCAAGCTTGAACCAGCTCAACCCGATCGGACGGGCCGAGATCCAACCTCGTGACTAGTTCCTGGCGTTTCACGAGGAAGTCTTGAATGAAAGAGTCGGTACACCTGACGCTCTCGACGATGAATGTTTCAAACTTATCGGCCAACACGCCATCCAAGTGGGGAAAACCCGCTTCGAACTCGACAGTTAGTTCACATAGCGCAGTGTGGCTAGCGTCAAGTGCTGCCCGTGCGTCCGACTCCATCAGCTTCACGAAGTCCATGCGCTCGCCCATACCCGAGAACCGACTTTCGGCTTGCGGACGAGACCAGAACTGCATGACCGAGGCGAGAGTCTCCCGCAGTTCATCGGCTCTTGTAAGCTCGGCACTGCTCATAGCATTCTCTCCTGTCCCTCGTCATTAATTCTACTCTTGACGCCCGCCTGCGCCATTGAGCGCCTCATGTAAAGAAGTCGGCGACCGGCACGGCGAAGCCGGGGAGGATGGGGGTAGTAACGGTGTCCGTGGCGGCGAAGACTTGTGTCGGCTGATTTGCGACGTACGCTCGAATCGCTGTCGCTTTTTGATCGAGCACCCAGACGAGTTCGACGCCGGCCGCAAAATACTCGGACACTTTGGACTCTACTTCCGGCCAACTGTCATTCTTGCTCTTCACTTCGACCGTGAGTTTAGGAATCGTTTCGAGATACCCTTCCTTCGAATGTTTCAAGGGAAATTGATCCGTCGTGAGGAACGCTGCGTCTGCAACGACCAATCGGTCCGGATTGCGCCGCAACACAATTGCCGATTCCACTCGAGCTTCGCCGAGCCCCTTCCTCTGGCCTTCGATAGTCAAAATCACTCCTGCGGTGAGCTGCTTCATCGAATGAATGTCCGCCGCTGGTGCCATGGCAACGATGACTCCATCATCGAGTTCGTAGCGAACAGGCCCGGAAGGAAGCATGTCCGGCAGTGCCGCGAGATCCGCGACAGTGAACAACTTGTTCGAAGTCGGTCGAACCCGGACCGACGGCGGAGTGAGGAGTGCTGTGCTCATGGCGTCATTCTACCCCTTCATCCGCTTCGTGTGCCACCCCGTCACCCCTTCGGAACATCATCCATTCCTCACTCGGCAACAGGCGCCCCCTCCAAGCCCTGCCGGAGTTCCTTCGGCAAGGCTTCCCATGCGGCGGTGTAGCTTTCTTCGAGCGGGCAGGGGATGTAGACGCCCGGTTCCAAAAACAAGGGCATCTCCGGCAAGGCGTCACCGGGGGAAAGCGGTTCGACATACGCCAGGAATGGGTTGCCCGCGTCGTAGCTGGCAGCCGTGAGCAATTTGTCCGGCGGGCGCTCGTCCGGGGTGTCGGTCCAGACCGACCAGATCGCCGTGTGCAAACCGTGCGGATCGTGAACCGTGGGCGGGAATAGGTCCACGAACAGCACATGGATACCCTTGCGCAAGAAGTCGCGGGCCTTTTCGACGAATTGATTCACCGACTGGGCGCGATCTTTGTTGCCCGGCGAGACGATCTCGATGACCGCGACGACGTGTCCCTTTTTGTGTTTAACCACGATGCGATTGGCCCGTCGGGCGTAAGCCCCGGCGTCGGATTCCGCACGGGCCACCATCCGGACTTTCGGCGGTCGGACGGCGACCGCGAGTCCCCCCGAGGAAGGGGAACCGGTGCCGAGGATCGCGTGGGAATGGAGGGAGACGACATCGGGTTCCCAACCCGCGACGCGTTGATCCGCCATCGCGAAGTGCCCGGCCGGCAATCGTCCGCCATTCAATGAGTCGATAAGCCGGGTGATCCAACTCTCATGGAAGTTGTGATAAGTGCCGGCATCTTCCCGGGTCCAGTCGTGGATCGGCATGCTCGTTCTCCAGTTCCGATGCCGTCATCATACCGCACAGCCCGTTACCCCGCACGCTTCGTGTGCCAGTCCGTGACGCCTTCGTACATCCGGCCGATTTGAAACATCCGCGTCTCGTCGAAGGCCGGCGACAGCAGTTGCAGCCCCACGGGCAACCCCCCGGCGGTGAAGCCGCAGGGGATGCTCATGCCGGCGATGCCCGCCAGATTGCAACTGATCGTGTAGATGTCGCTCAGGTACATCGCCAGCGGGTTGTCGGTCTTCTCGCCGAACTTGAACGCCGGCGTCGGCGAGGTCGGCCCCATGATCACGTCGCAGACCTTGAACGCCTCGTCGAATTCGTTCTTGATCTTGCGGCGAACCTTAAGCGCCTTCAGGTAATACTCGTGGTCGTACCCGCTGCTCAGGGCGTAAGTGCCGAGCATGATGCGGCGCTGGACCTCCTTGCCGAAAGCCTCGCCCCGGCTCTTGCTGTATGTCGCGATCAAGTCGGCCTTCTGCTTCGTGCGGTGGCCGTAGTGCATGCCGTCGAACCGGGCGAGATTGCTGCTGCACTCCGCAGTCGCCACGATGTAGTAGACCGCCACCGCATATTTGCTCCCCGTCGGCAGCGACAGCGGCACGAGGGTGGCGCCGAGCTTCTCGTATTCCTTCAGCGACGCCTTCACCAGTGCCTCGACTTCGGGGTCGAGACCATCGTCGAAAAACTCCTTCGGGATGCCGATCTTCAAACCCTTCACCGGCGTGTTGATGAGCTGCGTGTACGCCGGCACCGCGTCATCCACGCTCGTGGCATCATGCGGGTCGTGCCCGGCGATCACTTCCATCAGCAGGGCCGCATCGGTCACATCGTGGGCGAACGGGCCGACTTGATCGAGCGAACTCGCAAAAGCAATAAGCCCGTACCGGCTGACCCGGCCATAGGTCGGCTTGACGCCGACAATACCGCACAGGGCCGCCGGCTGGCGAATCGACCCGCCCGTGTCGGTGCCGAGCGACACCGACGCCTCGCACGCCGCGACGCAGGCCGCGCTGCCGCCGCTGCTGCCGCCGGGGATGCGGCCGATGTCCCACGGGTTCGTCGTCTTTTGATAAGCGCTATTTTCGGTGGACGAACCCATGGCGAATTCGTCCATGTTCGTCTTGCCGAGGATCACCGCGTCGGCCGCCTTCAAACACCCGACCACGTGTGCATCGTACGGCGGCACGAAGTGCTCGAGGATCTTGCTGCCACAGGTCGTGACGATCCCTTCGGTGCAGAGCACATCTTTCACCGCCACCGGCACCCCCGCGAGTTTGCCGAGCCGCGCTCCCGTTTTACGTTTTGCATCGACAGTTTCGGCCTGTTGCCGCACCGCCGACTCATCGACGCGCAGGAACGCCCGGATCGTCGGCTCTCGCTTCTGAATCGACGCGAGGAATGCATTGGCGATGTCGAGGGCGCTGGCTTGCCCGCCCGCTTGGAGGGCGAGCAATTCGGTTGCGGTCTTGTGGATCAGCATGGTCAACCAAACGGGAATCGGGTGATGAAGAAAACTGTCGGCTGATCGCTGATTTTTATCAAATGCAATGGTGCGGTGAAGAGCGAACAGCTTTCGGCCATCAGCTTCCAGTCGGCCCGGCTTCCGGCATCAGCACCAGCCGCAATCGGCGCAGCGCCCGGAGATAGCGCATGCTCGCGGCGGCCTCCGTCAGTCCGAGTGCCCCGGCAACATCCTGATTCGTGAGTTGTTCGTGGTGGCGCATGAGCAGAATATCGCGGTCGTCCTCGGCGAGTTCATGGATGGCCGAGGTCAGCTTGCGCGCGAGTTCCTGTTGGATCGCTTCGCTCGCCGGGGTGCGGTCGGCATCGACGAGTTGGGCCACCAGCGAGGCGGCCGAGTCGTCGTCGGCCCAGCCGGGGCGGGCGAGCGATTGTTCGCGGTCGACACTGCGGCGCTGGGCGAGCCGGTGCCGGCGGTGCGTATCGATGATGCGGTCTTGGGCCAAGTGGCGCAGCCAGAGGTGGAACGGCATGTTCGGCGCTTTGAGGTATTCCTTCAGCCGCTGATTGGCTTCGATCAACACGTCTTGGACGATGTCCGACGCATCGACGCGCCGGGCCAACACGGGGTCGAGCCTCAGTCCGATGACGCGCCGCAACGGCTCGCGAAATTCGCCGAGGAGGCGATCGACGGCGCCGGTATCGCCGGCGCGGGCCTGTTCGAGCATTGCGTCGGTAGTGTCGCGATCGGGCCACATGGTGGGTATTGTAGTGGGGTTTGACGAAAGACTCGGTTCGTCGCATCGCCCGCATGTCCTTGAAGTGCAGACGTCTCGAACGCCCGGGTTTCGTTGGCGGATCGTTTCGGGCGAGCATGTGGGGTGGATTGCATCCCTACGATGAAGAAAAACACCTTCCTCACACGTACGAGTGTATTGGTCACGGCGGTCAGCGGGTGCCGCCCGGCCGGATTGAAATCGCGATTCTTCTCCAAACTACCCACGC
>JAYTBD010000390.1:0-1720 GCA_043737155.1 Fimbriiglobus sp.
TTCGAGGACGGCTTCGGCGTCGATCCGCTGCACCGGGGCGTGCTGAAGCAGGCGCTCATTCTCATCGGCTACCCCGCCGAGGACATGGCCGGGTACACCGAAGGCGCGGCCTTGCCGATCGCGCTGCGCGAGGTCGCGGCCTCGGGCGCCCCGTTCACCGTCCGCGATTATCAGAAGGAATCGGCCGACATTTTCTACGCCGGGGGCGATGTCCGCGGCGGCTCGGGGGTCATCGTGCTGCCGTGCGGGGCGGGCAAGACCATCGTCGGCATCGTGGCGATGTCGCTGCTGCAGAAGAATACGCTCGTGTTGACCACCAGCATCACCGCGGTGAAGCAATGGGTGCGCGAGATCATCGACAAGACCGACCTCACGGCCGAGACGGTGAAGGAATACACGGGCGAGAACAAGGAGATCGGCAACGTCACGGTGGCGACGTATCAGATCGTGACCTACCGCCCGGGCAAGAAACGCAAGAAGGCGAGCGCCGAAGACGAGTCGGACGACGCCGATGACAACGGGTTGTCACCGGTGAGCGACGAGGACGCCTACGCCAACGCCGCGTGGACGCCGATGCCGGAGATCGAAGAGGCGGAAGAAGTCGGCGCGGCCCCGAAGCTGTCGGATTATCCGCACTTCGGCATCTTCGAGCAGCGCGACTGGGGCCTGATCATCTACGACGAAGTCCACTTGTTGCCCGCGCCGGTCTTCCGCGTGACGGCGCAAATCCAAGCGCGGCGCCGGCTCGGCTTGACCGCGACGCTCATCCGCGAGGACGGCCGCGAAGGCGATGTGTTCAGTTTGATCGGCCCGAAGAAGTACGACGTGCCGTGGCGCGAACTCGAAACCAAGGGTTGGATCGCGTCGGCGAGTTGCACCGAGATCCGCGTGGCCCTGCCGGACGACAAGACGCGGATGGACTACGCCGTGGCCGACTGGCGGCACAAGTACCGCATCGCATCGGAGAACATCGGTAAAGACGAGGTCATCGCGGAGTTGCTCGAGCAGTACAAAGATCAGCGCGTGCTCGTCATCGGGCAGTATCTGGCCCAATTGCGGACCATCGCAAAACGGTTCGACTTGCCGCTGATCACCGGATCGACGCCGAGCAAAGAGCGCGAGGATCTTTACAACAAGTTCCGCAGCGGCGAACTCCGGCACATGGTGCTCTCCAAGGTGGGCAACTTCGCCATCGACCTCCCCGACGCCAACGTGCTCATCCAAGTGAGCGGGACATTCGGCAGCCGACAAGAGGAAGCCCAGCGCCTCGGCCGGATCCTCCGACCCAAGAGCAGCGGCGACGGGGATGCCCACTTTTTCACGCTGGTGACGCGCGACACCCGCGAGCTCGACTTCGCCCACCACCGCCAGATGTTCCTGACCGAGCAGGGCTACAGCTACGCCATCCTCGACGAGCGCGAGGTGGTGGCGAAGAGTTCGCACGGGGGGTAGTCGGCATGAGCGTCCACGACGAGTTCCTCGCCGAGCATTTCCCGGACGGGACCGAACGCGGCCTGGCCGGTGCGATCCTGGCCACCCCGAATGTCACGCTGCCGAAGCTGGTGTACGCCGACTGGCTGGACGAGCGCGGCGACCCGCGCGGCGAGTTGGTGCGTCTGATCGCGGCGGGTGACGCCGATTCCAGTCGCGCGGTGGAGTTGCGAACGGGCTGCGCGGCCGGCTGGATGTCGGTGATGGGACACCATCGCGCCGTCTTCGC
>JAYTBD010000391.1:0-1719 GCA_043737155.1 Fimbriiglobus sp.
TGGTGAACCAGCTCGTGGCCGTGAGGCTTCTCGAGAAGTGCGGGCACGCGGTCGCGGTGGCGAACCACGGCGGCGAAGCGCTCGCCGCGATGGCGCGCAAGCGGTTCGACGTCGTATTCATGGACGTGCAAATGCCCGAAGTCGACGGGTTCGAAGCGACGCGGCGCATCCGCGCGATCGAGGCGGGCACCGACCGGCGTACGCCGGTGGTCGCGATGACGGCCCACGCGATGGCGGGCGATCGCGACCGCTGCCTAGCGGGCGGGATGGACGACTATCTGACCAAGCCGGTGCAGCGGGAAGTGCTTTTTCGCGTGCTGAGTTGGATCGAATCGCTGATGCCCGATGCGACCGAGTGCGAAACAGCGCCGCCGCGTTCCGAATCGCTGGTGGAGACCCCGCCGCCGAGTCGGGCGGAGCCGACGCGAGTCGCACTTTCGTTCGAACGCACCGAAGCGCTGGAGCGGCTCGGCGGCGATGAGGAACTTTTCGCCGAAGTTGCCGATCTCTTCCGGACGGACGGCCCGAAACTGCTCGGCGACATCCGCGCGGCGGTCGGGGCGGGTGACGCCGCCGGCCTGAAGCGATCCGCGCACGGTCTCAAAGGGGCCGCCGGCTACGTCGGAGGCGCCGACGCCGCCGAGGCCGCCCGCCGGCTCGAATCGCTCGCTACAGCAGGTGACCTCGCCGGTGTAGGCGACGCTTACGACAAACTCGAACGGGAAGTCTTCCGGCTCATGACCGACTTGGCCATCGCCGTCCCCCCACTCGCCATCCATTGATCCCGGAGACACCGATGATGAACAACCCGCCCAGCGGTAGCGTGCAAATTCCCATTGTTCTCGTCGTGGACGATTCCGCGATCGACCGCCGCGTCGCCGGACGCGTTCTCGAGAAATCGGGCTGGCTCGTCGCCTACGCCGCGGACGGCGCGCTCGCTCTGGAGCAGATCGGGGTCGCCGCCCCCAGCGTCGTCGTGACCGACATGCAGATGCCCAACCTCGACGGCCTCGCGTTGGTCGAGCAGATCCGCGAGCGATTCCCGCGGGTGCCCGTCATCCTCATGACGGGTTACGGCAGCGAGAGCATCGCCATCGCCGCGTTGAAAGCGGGGGCGGCGGGGTATGTGCCGAAGCGCACCCTCGCGGCGGAATTGCCGAGCGTGGTCGAGCAGGTGCTGGCGGCTTCGCGGACCGACGAACGCCGCAATCGGGTGCAATCGTGCCAGACGCGCCGGACCGCGCGGTTCGTGATCGACAACGACCCGACGCTCGTGCAGCCGCTGATCGCCGTACTCCAGCAGGACGTCCTGAGCATGGGACTCTGCGACGCCACGTCGTTGATCCGCATCGGCGTGGCCCTCGAAGAGGCGCTCCTCAACGCCATCTACCACGGGAATCTCGGCGTGAGTTCGAAGCTGAAGGAAGTGGACGACAAAGCCTTTTACGGTTTGGCGCACGAACGGCGCAGCGAAGCGCCTTACTCCGAGCGGCGGGTGCGCGTGGCGGTCCGCGTCACACATACGCGGGTCTCGTTCGTCATCGCCGACGAAGGCCCGGGCTTCGATGTCGCCGGCTTACCCGACCCGACCGACCTCGAGTTTTTGGATCGGCCGAGCGGGCGCGGGCTCCTGCTGATGCGCGCATTTATGGACGAGGTGCGCTACAACCCGGTGGGCAACCGAGTGACGCTCGTGAAGCGCCGCGATGAATGTCCGCA
>JAYTBD010000392.1:0-4424 GCA_043737155.1 Fimbriiglobus sp.
GCGGAGAAAGAAGACTCGCAGATGGTGATCATGAGCGACAAGTTCAGCATCCCGAGCCAAATGCCGCCGGGGTACAAGGGGAAGCTCGAAAGCGTGATCCAACGGATGCCGGAGTCGAACCAGCCCCGGCCGTACACGGACGAAGAGCGGGCCACCAAGGGGATCCCCGCATCGCCGCTCGGTTCGATCTGCCCCGAGGAACTGTCCCGCTACTTCCGCGACGATATCGACAAAGACGAAGCCAGCCCCGAGCGGCGCCGGTTCCGCGCCTTGGCGGCGGAGGGGTTGAAGGAAAACCTGATGACGTGGTCGTTCGTCGGCGCCAGTTTGGATCCGACCAAGTTCACCCAAGAGAACAGTTTGTTCCTGTTCGCGCTCGACCCCGCCGCGGTTAAGTACGGCATGATGCAAGAGCAGGGTCTGAACAAAGAGGACTTGGGCGACGAGGGTTGGGACGAGATGATCCGCGTGGTCGACCTCATGAAAGAGGACAAGCGGAACATCGTCATCGGCGAAGACCGGCTGAAGCTGATCGGCAAGAAGGTCGGCGACGAGGTGAAGTTCTACAGCCTCAACTACAAGGACATCACCTTCGAGTGCAAGATCGTCGGCGCCTTCCCGGCCGGCAGCCGCATGGGGAACGCCGCGGCGATGCAGTACGACTACCTCGACGCGAAACTGAGCGACTATCAGAAAACGAAGGGGACGGCCCACCCCCAGGCGGGGCTGTGCGTCAATCTGGTTTGGGTGCGGATGCCGAACAAAACGTCGTACCAAGCCTTGGCCGAGAAGGTCAACGATACGAGCAACTTCAACGGTCCCGCGACCAAGATGGAGACCTTCTCCGCGGTCATCGGCTCGTTCCTCGAGCCGTACAAGGACATCTTCTGGGGGATGAAGTTCATCATCATGCCGGCCATCGTGGTCATCATGTGCTTGGTCATCGGCATCACCATCACCATCGGTGTCCGCGAGCGCTGGACCGAAATGGCCGTGATGAAAGTGCTCGGCTTCCAACCGTGGCAGATCATGGGGATGATCGTCTCGGAGGCGATGCTCATCGGCGTCTTCGGCGGCATGCTCAGCACGTGGTTCATCTATTTCGTCCCGCTGATCGTCCGCAACGGGTCGAAAGCGACGGGCGTGAAGATCACCTTCTTCGACAACTTCAAAATGCCGTGGGAGATTGTGGTGGCGGGGCCGCTGCTCGGCATCGCGGTGGGGATCATCGGGTCGGCGCTGCCGAGTTGGAACGCCCGCAAAGTGAAGGTGTCCGAAGTCTTCGCCCAAGTGGCGTGATCCCGTAGCCCGACGCCCCGGCATGTCGGGCCTCGAAGACTCGACCCGACCTACGAAATGCGTTGGATCCTGCTCGATCATGGTCATCCCTCGGAGTCCGGCGCCGTGATCAAAGTCGTCGCGAATGCTCTGGTCGCGTTCATCAAACGGGTGCTGGGGCTGCTCGCCACGGCGCTCGTGCTCGGGCTGTCGCTGCTGCCGCTGTCGGCGCTGTTACTCGCCTTCCCCGCCTTGGTGCCGCAGGAGTCGGTGCTGTCCGACACCGTCTCCGACCGGCGCGGATTCTTCGGTCGCTTGCTGCGCCGATTCACCGCCGCGTTCTCGGGGCTGATCGTCTTCCTCGTGATACTCGCCTGCTCGGTGGAACTCGTCAGCCGCTTGCCGCTCGGCGAGCGCGGCTCGTTCGCGGTGATCGCCCGGACGTTCCTCCCGGCCCCCTCCAGCATGATGGGGCCGACGGAACGGGACCGAGAGAAAGCTCTCGCGGGTGTCGAATCCGACGAAGTCCGCGCGTTCCTCAATACGCCCCTCCACCAAAAGCTACCGCCGGCGATGGTGCAGCACTGGCCGTTCGTCATCCTCGCGGTCTACGGCTTCGACGTGTTGCTGCTGCTGTTCATCGGCAAGGTGCCGTTGGCGTACAACCTCCGCAACGTCCGCGTCCGCTGGAAAACGAACGCGATGACGGCCGTGGCGTTCGCCGCCGTGATCGCTCTACTTTCGTTCCTGCTCGCGTTCGTCAACGGCATGAACAACCTGACGGAGAACTCCGGCGTCCCCGGCAACGTACTCGTGATGAGCGACGGTTCGACCGACGAAATCTTCAGCTACCTCGACTTCCAAGAGATGGGCAACGTCCCCCAGTTGAAGGTCGACCTCGACGAGAAGGGCGATAGGCTGCGTTCGCCCGTCGCCATTCGGCAGACCGAGATCGCCGGCAAACGCAAACCGCTCGCCAGTTGGGAAACCTACTACAGCTTGAACCAGCCGGTGCCGAACACCGAGCCGCCCCGGCGGCGATTCGTGCAATTGCGCACCCTCGTCGACCCGGAAATCGCCTCCGCGGTGCACGATGTGACGCTGTACCCCGGCGGTCGGTGGATGAGCGAGAAGGGCGTGGAAACCGAACCGGACCGACCGGAGAAGTTCAAGATCGAATGCGTCCTCGGCGAAGGGATCGCGGAGACGCTCGGCGCCGACCAAGGCCGGAAGCGGCTCGTGGTCGGCGACTCCTTCACCCTCGGCGAGATGCCTTGGGTGGTGACCGGGATCATGCGCTCCGAGGGGAAAACCTTCGGCTCCGAGATCTGGGCCAAGCGGCTCGACGTGATCTACAAACCGTTCGGCAAGGAGAAGCACACCACGCTGGTGATGCGCACCGACGCGGATACTAGGCGTGCATCCCGCATTTTCGCCTACGAGTTGAACGCGCGCTATACCCAGCAGAAACTCAAGGCCTTCGCGGAGCCGGACTACTACGCCGAACTCACGAAGACGAACAACTTCTTCCTCACGGCGATCATCATCGTCTGCGTCGTCATGGCCATCGGCGGCATCTTCGGGATGATGACGACGATGTTCGCCACGATCGCCCAGCGCATCCGCGACATCGGCGTACTCCGGCTGCTCGGGTTCAAACGGTGGCAAGTGACCGTGTCGTTCTTGCTGGAATCGCTCGCGGTCGCCACGGTCGGTGGGGCGCTGGGTTGTTTCTTAGCCTGGATACTCGCCGACGGGCGGTCGTCCGTCAGTATGCTCTCGGCCGGCGGCGGTGGTCCCGGCGGCAAGAGCGTCGCGCTGACGATCAACGTCGACGCCCAAGTCATCGCGATGGGGATGCTCTTCACGCTGGTGATGGGCCGCCTCGGCGGCTTGGTCCCCGCGCTCAGCGCCATGCGAATCAAGATTCTCGATTCGCTGAGGTGAGAACAATCTCCTGCGAGCCGCAACTCTGGACGGCCGGCAAGCGGAGCTCTTCCGGCGAGACACGGGCGAAATCGCATTGCATCGTGGAGATCGCAGATACGGCGGTGTTCTCGGCGGACTTCGATTCCAACCCTTCCGCCGATGCGGCCGCGCCGTCCACTTGTCGCAAGCGCCGTCCTTCCCAAAATGGCGGGACGATGGAGCTTTCGCGTCACCTGCGGGTCGAGAATGTCGCCCGCCTGAATCCGACCGCCCCGCGCCAGATCGACGTGAGTCGCTCGGTCGCCGACGCGGTCGAAGTCATGCGCCGGGAACGGGTCGGCTGTTTGCTCGTGACGCGGGCGGGCGAACTCGTCGGCATCTTCACCGAGCGCGATTTGCTGAAGCGCGTCCTGGCCGTGGGGAAGCCGCTCGCCGACCCGCTGATCGATGTGATGACCGAAAGCCCGGCGTCGGTGCGGATCAACGAACCGATCCGCACGGCGATCCGCACGATGGAAGAGGGCGGCTACCGGCACCTGCCGGTAGTGGACGAGAGCAACCGCCCCGTCGGCGTGCTGTCGGCGAAGCGGGTCGTGCGCTATTTGGTCGAACACTTCCCCGGCTTGGTCCACAATCAACCGCCCGCGCCGAATCAGTATCCCGAATCGGCCGAAGGGGCGTGAGGCGTATTTCCGACGGTCACGGCGCCGTCGGTTCCGTCGCCGGCGTCACCGCCGCCGGTTTCGGAGCTTCGCCGATCTCCTTCGAATAGAGCACGAGCGCGGCCCCGGCGCCGACCAACACAATTCCGATCAGCAAATACACGTTGGGCACCTCGAAGTGGAAGTTGTTCCACCCGGTCTTCGGACTGGGGTGCCAGACCGTGCTCAACAGCGTGTTGATAACCGGGGCCAACCCGAAGATCAGCGGGGCGATATAGATCTTGTACGAGGTCGCCGGCAGGCCCGCGTCCGTGGCCGCCTTGACGGCCGTGCTGGTGGCGAACACCACGCAGATCGCGCCGACGGCCCCGGCCACCCCCGCCAGCGAGCTGAACACCACCGCCGACGTCGAGATGCTCGGTCGCTCCTCGGCGCCCGCCGTGAACAGGATCATCGGGAAGATGACGGCGAGCACGAAATACGCGAGGCCGACGCAGAGGATGGCCGCGAGGCGGGCGTTCGATTTGCCGCCGAACTCCAAGCCGCCGAAGGCGA
>JAYTBD010000393.1:0-1714 GCA_043737155.1 Fimbriiglobus sp.
TCGAGCGAATAGGTCTTCATGGGCGGTCTTCCGCGGGCGAAAACAACACCCTACCCGATCGATTTGACTCGCGCTACATCAAACCGATAACCGCTCTAATCATCCTCTCGGCGAACGGCCGATAGAATTTAAAGCACGGCGGTTGGCTGAACGTGGCGGAGATGGAACTGGGCGTGCCGGCCCGCCAGTGCTTGGTCGGCGCATCCCGGATATGGCGGCAGTGATGAAGGAAGCCGCAGAGTGGGAGAAGACACGGAACGCGGTCGTGAAAGTCGATTGGCAGTTCACCACCGCCGATGCCGCATCGAACTCAAGAAGCCTTTCCGATCCGGTGGGCTGCGACCACCAACTAATCTCTGCGATCCCTCCGGGATCAAGAACGGAGAGTTTCCTACAACTCCCCTTCCGGCTCGCCGATCGCGCGGGTGTAACGGGCCAACAGCAACTGCACCGCTTGGATCGTCTGCCATTCGTTGAAGCCGAGCTTCACTTCGGTACCGTCTTCGTTGGCGTCGATGTTCTCGACCGCCGTCGTGATGCCCCGGTGTAGGTAATCGAAGATCTCGGCGAGGCGGGCGGATTGCGACCCGGTCAACTTGTGCGGGAGGGGCGGGACATCTTCATCGCGGGCGCGCCACTCGGTCGGGGCGTACTCGACCCGGCGTTGCGACGAGTCGGTCGGCATACTCCGTCCGGAGGCCGCGGCGAGTTCCGCGGCTTGAATCGTCTGCACCCCGTTTTCTTGGAGCGGTGCCAACCGCCCCGTGCGACGGGCTTCGATCTCTTCCATCGTCCCGAACAACAGCAGCGTCCGGCCTATGGACACTTGATCGCCGGCCCGCAACCGGCGGATCTGGATCGTCGAGCCGTTCACCCGCGTGCCATTGGTGCTTTCGAGGTCGGTGAGGATCACGTCGCCATCTTCGCTCTGCACCTTGGCGTGGTATCGGCTGACGCGCTCGTCGTTGAGGCGGAGGGCGTTGCCCTCTTCCCGGCCGATGGTCACGGGGACCGTCAATTGCCGGTAGACGCGGCCTTTGTCGACCCCTTCGAGGACCAGAAACGTGACGTTCGCCATAACCGCCCCGATGCGTGGGTCTGTACCGGCCGTCCTGTGGCCGGGAATGCTCCTGAAAACATAGTACACGATTGCCGGGGCTTCCTGAATCGGGAACTCGAATGTTCGGCTCATGACGCAGTTCATTCCGTCGGAGCTTTGCGCCCGTGATCGGCAAACCCGACTCGAAAATGGTTTCGGCCGAAAGTGTCCCACCCCTCCGCGAAACCATTTGGATTTCGGGTAGAACCAATGCGCCCCAACGAGTTACGTCCGAAATAGAGTCCCGCAATGCCGGCTGAAGCCATTTGGGACCCGGTGCTGACGCGAAAGACCGGCCCCCGGAGAATTGGGATACACCCCGGTTCATCCGCTGGGCGCAAGAGTTTCGCAGTGCGGCGCGAAAGCCCGAACTACCCGTTCCAAAACATCCGCACCTTCACCCGAGACCGACACGCACTCCTTCAATCCGCGGAACCACGTCCGCTGCCGCTTGGCGAATTGCCGGGTGTGCAGCTTGATATTGGCGACGGTCGATTCCCAATCGGCGTGCCCCGCGAGGAAGTCGAAGAGGTCGCGATAGCCTAGCGCCTGCGACGCTTCCCGGCTCAGCGGCTTCTCGGATTCTTTCAGCCGCCGGGCTTCCTCGAGCCAACC
>JAYTBD010000394.1:0-10501 GCA_043737155.1 Fimbriiglobus sp.
ATTCAATTTCAGAATAGACCCCGTGGCTATCGAAGTGTGTTGGGCATACGGTTCGGTTGGGCACCCACAAGGGGTGCCCCTACGGGATGGATGCAAGCACTTCACGCCTTCAACTTCAACCGCTCTCCGAGCCCTCCGAAGTCGCGCAGGAACGCCAGAAACTGATCCAACAATCCCGCCGAATCGTGCCCCCGGCCGCGCACCGTCAGAGCGGAGCGCTCGATGCGCATCCGACCCGCTAGTCCGGCTAACGTGATCTCGCACGCCGTGCCGTCGCTTTCGATGTGGAGCTTGACCCCTTTCTGCGGGTTGTCTTCGAGGCGGTCGATCCACGCTTCGACATCGACGGGTTGATCGAACTCGAACACCAGTTGATCGAAGAGATTTCCGAAGAGACTTTTGAAGCCCGGACCGCGCAGGAAGCCGGGGTCGGAGAAGGCGCCGACTTCGCGCCGCCACGTCACTTGGGTCGGGTCGTTCTTGTCGAGCGTCAGCCGGATGGTGTACTCGAAGTCCGGAGTCCGCAAGGTGCCGGTCCCCTCGGCGTCGATGGCGGTATCGATGTCCTTGCGCTTGTAGCCGAGGTGCTCGCGCGCCGATTCGTACAGGCGGTTCAAGTCCTCGCGCAGGTCGTCGGTAGCGCACTTGGCGATAAACTTCCGCGCCGAGGGGGTCGCGATCTCGGGCAGTTGGAAGCTCTTGCGGAAACCGGCGAGTTCCTTGACCCGGCCGCCGCTCTCGGTGCGGAAAACGACGCGCTTCAACCGTTCGGGGTCGAGCAGCGTCGCATTGCCGGATCCGAGCAGAGGGGCCAGGTCGATGAGCACCGCCCCTGCGTTTTGGTCGCCGTAAAGTCGCGGCGATTGCCGGACGCCGTGGTCGAAGTGTTTGCGCAAAGACCGGGGCAATTCATCCGCGAGGTAGTCGCTCAGTGTCAACGCGGTGACAGTCCCGACTTTCGTCGCAGCCTTCCGGACTTGTCCCGTCAGCGCGTCGAGGATCAACCGCGTCGCGGTGCCGGCTTTCAAGTTCCCGGCCGACGTCGATTCTTCGCCCGGTGTGCAAGTCGAGACGCAGACCGCTTTCGCCGAGTCGGCGAAGAGCTTTTCCAATTCCTCTTCATCCAAGTGCGAATCGAACCCGGCGAGTTCGTGTCCGACGCCGACATCGAGCAGCAGGACGATGTGAGAAGCTTTCGATGCGCTCAACTCTTTGAGCAAATCGCGGAGCGACAAACTCGTATCCAACGGGTCATCCGGTTGGGTGTCCCACGCGGCCAAGTGACCGCGTCCGCTTTTGCTCAGCCCGCGACCCGCGAACCAAACGACGAGCGTATCCCCGGCCTTCGCCGACTTCTTGAGCGTCCGCACTTTGGATTCGACGATCGTCTTGGTCGCCTGCGGGCCGAGCAGCAGAATAGAATTGCCCAGGGCCTTGGCCATCTCCCCGGCGCCGATCTCGGCGTACGGCACCGCCCCCCACTTCGGGTCGAGGTATTTGTCGATGCCGACGATCAATCCACGGCGCTCCGCCACGGTTAAAATCCTCACTCGGATCAAGAGGGACACGGATGACACGGATAAATACAGGATGATGAGGATCGGAGAGAATGTGGTCACCCGATCCTCTTGATCCGTGTCATCCGTGTCCCTCATTCTCATTCAATCTACATATCGTGACAGCAACCCCGGGGCCGCACGATGTCAGCAGTGGAAATCATCCGCAAGAAACGCGACGGCCATTCCCTCTCAAATGCCGAGATCCGGGCGTTCGTCCGCGCGGCCGCGCACGGATCGTGGCCCGACTACCAGCTTTCCGCGCTGCTCATGGCCATTTGCATCCGCAACATGACACCCGAAGAAACGGCGGCGCTCACCCGTGAAATGGCCGACTCCGGCACCGTCTTGGATCTCTCGGCCATCCCCGGTATCAAGGTCGACAAACACAGTACCGGCGGTGTCGGCGACAAGGTCTCGCTCGTGCTCGCCCCGTTGGTCGCGGCGTGCGGGGCCATTGTGCCGATGATGTCCGGCCGCGGTCTCGGGCACACCGGTGGCACCCTCGACAAGCTCGAGGCGATCCCCGGTTTCCGCGTGAATCTGTCCGAAGCCGAGTTCAAAAGCACCTTGGCGAAACTCGGCGTCGCCATGATCGGCCAAACGGCGGAAGTGGCCCCGGCCGACAAGAAACTCTACGCGCTGCGCGATGTCACGGGCACGGTCGAGAGCATCCCGCTCATCACCGCGTCGATCCTCAGCAAGAAACTCGCGGAGGGAATCTCCGGCCTCGTCATGGATGTGAAGTGCGGTCGCGGCGCGTTCATGAAGACATTGCCGCAAGCGCGCGAGCTGGCGCAGTCGATCGCCCGCGTCGGCAAATTGAACGGGTTGAACGTCCGCGCGATCATCACCGATATGGAAGCTCCGCTCGGCCGGGCAGTAGGTAACTCCCTCGAAGTGATCGAGAGCATCGAAACCTTGCGCGGCCGCGGACCGGAGGATTTCCAACGGCTCTGCATCCTGTTCGCTTCGGAAATGCTTCAATTGGCGGGGAAGGCGAACAACGATTCCCACGGCCATCACTTGGCCCGCGCAGCGCTCGACAGCGGGGCGGCCCTCGACAAGTTCCGCGCGATGGTCGAAGCTCAAGGCGGCGACCCCGCAATCATCGATGATCCGACGAAGTTGCCGTTGGCCGATTCGGTAACGCCTATCATTGCGGGTCAATCCGGTTTCGTCGATGAGATGGACGCCGAAGCGGTGGGGATCGCGGCGCTCGAACTCGGCGCCGGGCGGATGCGGGCGGAGGATCGAGTCGATCCGGCGGTGGGGATTATCGTCCGCAAGAAACCGGGCGAAGCGGTAAAAGCCGGCGAAGCCGTGTTCGAAATTCACCACAACTGCGCCGGCCTCTCCACGGCGGTGGCGCGATTGAGTTTGTGTTTTCGAATCGGGGAGCGCCCGCCGGTGGTGCGGCCATTGGTACTGGAAGTGGTGGAGATTGGAAACTCGGACGCATATTCTCCTCGATCCCGGAGGGATCGCAGAGATTAGCCGGTGGTCGCAGACCACCGGATCAATCGGGAAAATGTCGTCGACCCCGGAGGGGTCGCAGGGAGTACCTACGTTTCAGTGCGACCCCTCCGGGGTCGGAGCCAGTTCGCAATTCCTATCCGGTGGTCTTCGCTGCGCTCGACGCACCGGCTAATCTCTGCGATCCCTCCGGGATCAACAACACCGGAGTTGGAAGCACGCTCACGCCGCTTCGCGGAACTCGCCGTCGATCGGCGGGGCGAGTTGCGGCCCGGCCCGGTTCTCCCGGACGACGTACGGCCGACGCCCTTGGCGCTCGTAATACACCCGCGTCAACACTTCGCCGATCAACCCCAGCGACAGGAACTGAACGCCCATCACTTCGAGCATCACGCTGAGCAAGAGCAGCGGATTGCCGGTCATCCATTGGCCGCCGGTCCACTTCATGATGACCGTCGTCATCATGGTGACGAAGCCGCCGAGCATCATGGCCAAGCCCATGCCGCCGAAGAGGTGCATCGGTCGGGTTTGGTAACTGGCGAGGAACTTCACCGTCAGCGCATCGAGGATCACGCGGACGGTCCGGGTGATGTTGTACTTCGACTTTCCCGCCGTGCGCGGGTGGTGCTGCACCGGTACTTGGGCGACGTAAGCGCCTTGCTGCACCGCCAACGCCGTGATGAAGCGGTGCATCTCCCCGTAGAGCTGCAACCCATCGACGACATCGCGGCGCATCACCCGCAGTGTGCAACCGAAATCCCGGAACGGGATGCCGAGGAATCGCCGGAGCATCCAGTTCGCGCACCAGCTCGGCACCTTGCGGAGCAGCATCCGATCCTGGCGGCGGGTCCGCTCGCCGAGCACGGCGTCGTAGCCTTCGTCGAGCTTCGCGAGCATCGGCGGGATGTCGGCGGGGTCGTTTTGAAGATCGCCGTCCATCGTGGCAATGACATCGCCTTGGGCATGGTCGAACCCGGCTTGCAGCGCCGCCGATTGGCCGAAGTTGCGACGCAGCCGGACGAGGCGGATGCGCGGGTCGAAGTCGGCGTGCGATTGCAATTCGAGGTGCGTGCCGTCCCGGCTGCCATCGTCGACGAAGACCGCTTCCCACGCCGCGACCGATGCGAGTGCCTCGCGCAAGCGCCGCACGAGTGGGCCGACGTTGGCGCGCTCGTCTTTCATCGGGATCACGACGCTCAGCAATTGCATCCCGCATCCTCCGGACCAAACATCACTTCACGACCAACTCGCCGATCAACGACTCGTCGCCGAACTTCACGAACGAATTCGTGAGGAACGGGATGCCCCCCGCGGTCGAGTCGTGCAACTCGACGATCAGCTTGTACCGCCCCGCTTGGAGTCCCGATAGTGGAACTAGGATGTCCGTCGTTCCGCCGACGGGGACGGTTTCGAAGCGCAGCCCGGTCCGTCCGCTTTGGGCGACCGAGCCGTCCTCGGAGTACATCGTGAACGCGACGTGGACGCTGGCGAACGTCCCCGGCTTCAATTCCCACGGCACGTTCGAGCGGTTCTCCGCGCGCAAGGTCACACCCAATGGAGTATCGGCCGGAATACTACTGGGGAACGGTTCGACCCAACTCAGCTTCGACCGCGCCGGGCCGGGGGAATACTCGTGCAGCACCCATTGGCGGAAGCGCTCGCGCGTATGCCCGTCCGTCCCCGCCAAGGAGTTTTCGTACAGGTCGAAGAATTTGTCCATCGCGGCGGTGCGACCGAAACGGAAGTGCCCGTAGCGGGGGAGCAACTGCTGCCGGGCTTCGCCGAGAGTCGCATCGGTGAACAGCAGCAGCGCCATCGTACCGACCAAACCCGTGCGATCGGCGCCGCGCCGGCAGTGGATGAGGATCGGGTATTCGCTGCGGTCGAGCACTTCGACGACGCGCCGGAGTTCGTTCGGCGGTGGCAGCGAATTGGCCGAGAGGGTGATGTCTTCTTGTGAAATACCGAGGTCGTGGGCCGTCCGCGTTTCGTCCTGATACCAGCCGAACTCCGGGCAGAGACCGCGGAGGTTGATGATCGTCTTAATGCCCTTCTCGGCGGCGTAGTCGCGGAGGTCGCTCTCGTTCGGTTGCGCCGAGCGATAGATTTTACCGGGGATGACGGTGTGCTGATTGGTCCACGCCGTGACGCGGAGGAATTCGATGACGAAGGCGATGACGGCGAGGGCGATCAACCCGCGCGCGATGCGCCGCCACAGCGGACGGCGAACGGATTCCGACACGGGGACGCTCATGAGGGGTATTGTGGCGGAATCGAAAGGGATTGGATAGGGGAAGTGGACGATCGACTTCCGAAGTCCGGCTTCGACTTCGGAAGTCCTTGGATCGCACTCACCCCGGTCAAACCCACCGCTTTATCGAGGACTTCCGAAGTCGAAACCGGACTTCGGAAGTCGCCCCTTCCCCACCATTCCCTCCCCACGTCTGTCCGCATCCCCGTGGCGCATTATCCTAACTCCAACTATGACCTCCCCCACTCCGCTCGGCCGCTGGCGTTCCGATGGCACGGCCCCGGCCGACAACCCGGCCGAAGCATCCGCGATCCTCGGCGATCTCGGCTCGGCCGTCGCGGTAGTTGCCGGGCCGGCCGTGGCACGCGGTGGAATCGCCACGCTGGGATCGCAATCGGGCGATGGCCAACCGCTGCTCGCTTATCTTCCGCCGCTGCGACCGTCCCAACTCGGCAGCCCAGAATTTCTCGCCGACCACGGGTTGAAGTACCCGTATATGACCGGGGCGATGGCCAACGGCATCGCTTCCGCGGAAATCGTCGAAGCGATCAGCCGGGCGGGGATGCTCGGCAGCTTCGGTGCGGCGGGACTGTCAATTCCGCGGGTGACACTCGCCCTCGACCGATTGCAAGCGAACCTCGGAGATCGACCTTTCTGCATCAACTTGATCCACAGCCCGAATGAGGGGGACCATGAAGCTGCCCTCGTGGAGCTATTCTTGCAGCGCGGCATCCGATCGATCGAAGCGTCGGCTTATTTGGATCTCACCGCCGCGGTCGTCCGCTACCGACTCGCGGGATTGAAGCGCCGGACCGACGGAACAATCGAATGCGCCAACCGTATCATCGCCAAGGTCTCGCGGGTCGAGGTGGCGACCAAGTTCCTTTCACCGGCGCCGGACCGAATCGTTCAGGAATTGCTGGCATCGCAACAGATTACCCGAGACCAAGCCGAACTCGGTAAGTCCGTGCCGATGTGCGACGACCTCACCGCGGAGGCCGACAGCGGTGGCCACACCGACAACCGCCCGGCGATCACGCTGTTGCCGACCATGCTGGCGTTACGCGACCGATTGCAAACCCAATTTGAATTCGCCAAGCCGGTGCGGGTGGGATTGGCGGGAGGCATCGCGACCGCGGCGAGTGCGGCCGGCGCATTCGCCCTCGGAGCGTCCTATATTGTGACGGGTTCCGTGAACCAAGCCTGCGTCGAATCGGGGAGTTCGGACGCGGTGCGAGCGATGCTCGCGGGGGCGGGGCAGGCCGACGTGGCGATGGCCCCGGCCGCGGACATGTTCGAAATGGGCGTGAAATTGCAGGTGCTCAAGCGCGGCACCATGTTCCCGATGCGGGCGCAGAAACTCTTCGAACTGTACCGGGCCCACGCGAGTTGGGAAGCGATTCCAGAGGCCGAGCGCGTCCTAGTTGAGAAGACGATCCTGCGGCGCCGCTTCGATGAAGTCTGGACCGAGACGCGCGAGTTCTTCGCGAAGCGCGATCCGGCCCAAGTGCCAAAGGCCGAGGCGAACGCGAAGCACAAGATGGCGCTGGTGTTCCGCTGGTATTTGGGATTATCGTCGCGCTGGGCCAACGGCGGCGAGCCGACGCGCCAACTCGATTACCAAGTGTGGTGCGGCCCGGCGATGGGCGCGTTCAACGAATGGGCGAAGGGGAGCCATTTGGAGGCCCCATCCAACCGCACTGTGGCGAACGTGGCCCACAACCTCTTGTACGGGGCCTGCGTGACGATCCGACAAACCGCGTTGCGGCAACAGCGGATCGAGCTGCCGGGGGATTGGTTCCCACTGCGACCGTTGACGGATGGAGAATTGGCGGAACATTTAGATTGAGTTCGAAAGTGATGGGGTGCTTGGTTTGAAATCCGCAATCCGCAATCCGCAATCCGAAATCGGATTCGTACCACTGGCCATCGTAGGCATCGGCTGCTTGTTCCCGAAAGCCGACGGCCCCGGCGCGTATTGGGCGAACATCAAGCACGGCGTCGATTGCATCGGGGATGTGCCGCCGACGCACTGGAACCCGGACGATTACTACGACGCGGACCCAAAGTCGCCCGATCGCACTTACGCTCGCCGAGGCGGTTTCCTCACGCCCATCGACTTCAACCCGCTCGAGTTCGGCATCGCCCCCCGCGATCTCGAAGCGACCGACACGTCGCAATTGCTCGGCTTGGTCGCCGCGAAGCAGGCGCTGACGGATGCGGGCATTGTCTTTGATTCACCCGGGGGTACGGCTCGCGGAAAGACCAGCGTCATCCTCGGCGTCACCGGGACGCTCGAACTCGTCATCCCGCTCGGCGCCCGGCTCGGGCACCCGCAGTGGCGAACCGCTCTCAAAGACGCCGGCGTTGCGGACGATGTCGCTCAAGACGTCGTCGACCGCATCTCCGACAGCTACGTCCCGTGGCAGGAAAACAGCTTCCCCGGCCTGCTCGGCAATGTCGTCGCGGGGCGGATCGCCAATCGCTTGGACCTCCACGGCACCAACTGCGTCGTCGATGCGGCCTGCGCCAGTTCGCTCAGCGCCGTCCACCTCGCGGCGATGGAATTGGCCACCGGCAAAGCGGACGTCGTCGTCACCGGCGGGGCCGACACGTTCAACGACATCTTCATGTTCATGTGCTTCAGCAAGACGCCGGCCCTGTCGAAATCGGGCGAGTCGCGGCCCTTCGATTCCAACGGCGACGGCACCGCGTTAGGCGAAGGCCTCGGCATGGTCGTGCTCAAGCGCCTCGCCGATGCGGAAGCGGCCGGGGATACGATCTACGCCGTGTTGAAGGGCATCGGCACGAGTAGCGACGGCAAGGGGAACGCGATCTACGCCCCTTCGTCCGAGGGGCAGAAGCGCTGCTTGAACGACGCCTACGAACGCGCCGGCGTGAATCCGGGCACGGTGGAATTGGTCGAAGCGCACGGCACCGGTACCAAGGTCGGCGACGCCGCGGAAGCGACCGCTCTCACCGATGTCTTCCGGCGTTCCGGGCACGAACTCGGGGCACCGTGGTGCGCCCTCGGGTCGGTGAAATCGCAAATCGGCCACACGAAGGCCGCGGCGGGGGCGGCATCGCTCATCAAGGTGGCGTTGGCACTGCACAACAAAGTGCTGCCGCCGACGATCAAGGTGAACCGGCCGGTCGATCCGCTGAACTCGGCGGATAGCCCCTTCTACGTCAATTCGCAAATGCGGCCGTGGCTGCCGCGGGCCGAGCACCCGCGCCGGGCAGGCTTGTCGGCCTTCGGTTTCGGCGGCTCCAACTTCCACGCGGTGCTGGAAGAGTATCAACCGGAGAAGGCGTACCCGGATTGGGATGGTACGGTCGAGATTCTCGCGGTCTCGGGCCGCGATGCCGAGGTACTGGCGACCGCCCTCGCACCCCTCGGCGATGCTCCGACTTGGGCCGAATTCGCCCGCGCCGCCTGGGCGTCCCACGTCACCTTCGATGCCACGGCCCAATTGCGGTTGATCCTCGTCGCCCAGCGCGACAAGACGGATCTGATCCAGTTGATCGGGCGTGCGAAAATCCGGCTGGCGCAGAATACGACGGGGAAATGGCAGACCGCCGAAGGCGCGTTCTTCGGCGGCGGCCCGGCCCCCGGCAAACTCGCGATACTCTTTCCCGGCCAAGGTTCCCAGAGCGTCGGCATGCTCCGCGAACTCGCCTGCACCTTCCCCGAAATGATCGACGCTCTCGCCGCAACCGATGCCGCGCGACCCGGCCGGCGCGTGAGCGATTTCATCTATCCGCCGACCTCATTCGCCGCGGATGCGAAGGCGAAGCAGGACGAAGAACTCAAAGCGACAGACGTGGCTCAGCCCGCCCTCGGCGCCGTGAGTTTCGGCGCGTACCGACTTTTGAGCGAGCGATTCGGATTGCGGGCCGATTGCTTCGCGGGTCACAGCTACGGCGAACTCCCGGCCCTCGCCGCCGCGGGGCGGATCGCGGCCCCCGATTTCTTCCGGATCTCCCGGCGGCGCGGCGAATTGATGGCCGCGCAGCGCGTCGGCGACCCCGGATCGATGCTCGCGGTCCTCGCGCCGCTCGCCACCATCGAAGCCGCGCTGGTGCCCGGCGTGGTAATCGCGAACAAGAACAGCCCTCAACAGACGGTGCTCTCGGGCCGCGGCGACGCCATCGACCAGATCGCCAAGGTGTTCGTCGCGCGGAATATCCGAACCGTGAAACTCCCGGTGGCCGCGGCGTTCCACAGCGAATTGGTCGCCGATGCCTGCCGCCCGTTTCTCGACGAACTCCGCGGCGTCGATTTTCGGCCCGGTCCACCCGTGTACGCCAATACCACTGCCGCGGAGTATCCGGCCGACGTCGCCCTTTGCCGCAACTTACTCGGCCATCAACTGGCGAACCCGGTCGAGTTCGTCGGCCAGATTTCAGCGATGCTGCGCGACGGGGTGCGGACGTTTCTCGAGGTCGGCCCCGGCAACACACTGACCAAACTGGTGCAGGCGATCGTCGAAGACGCCGCACCTGTCGAGGATGTTGAAACGATCTCTTTGGAATCGGCGAAGAAAGCCGGCACGCTCGACTTGGCATTGGCGCTGGCCAGGCTCGCCGCGCGCGGGCACGCCGTGGACTTGACCGCGTGGGAAATGGGCAGCGGTTGCCGACCGGCGCCGTTGCCCTCGAAGCCGATCATGACCGTGTCGATCGGCGGGGCCAATATCGTGAACCCCCGACCGAAGCGGCCCGCCCGCGCCCCAACTCCCTCGACCAATGGCTCGGCCCATCACAAGATCGCCGCAGGGACACGCCCGATGAACGACCCGCAGTCGGCCGAGTTGAGCCAAGCTTTGCAGGTGACGCAGATGACGCTCGCCGCACTCCAGAAAATGCAGGAGCAAACGGCCCAGTTGCACAAGCAGTTCTTGGAATCGCAAGAGAGTGCCCAGCGCACCCTGCACCAATTGGTCGCCCAACAGCAATCGCTCTTTTTCAGTTCCGCGCCGATGGCGCCGCCATCGAAGCCGGTTCAAATACCGATGCTCCCCCTCTCCGTTTCGGAGAGGGGGCCGGGGGGTGAGGTCTCGGCTCGACTATCACCGCCGCCCGCTCCAATCGCCTCCTCGACCGGACTCGCCGCCGTCCTCCTCGCGGTGGTGGCGGAGAAGACCGGCTACCCCGTGGACATGCTCAACTTGGGCATGTCCCTCGACGGCGACCTCGGCGTCGATTCCATCAAGCG
>JAYTBD010000395.1:0-1713 GCA_043737155.1 Fimbriiglobus sp.
CCGTCAAACCCTTGCAATTCCTCCCGCGACGCGGGCTTCCGCTATTCCGCCACCTGTGCCGGTTGAAGCGCCGGGTGCGGATGCGCCCGACCCGCTTCCCCACTGTTCCCGCTTTCGCGCCAACACCCGGTCGCCGACGGCGTTGTGCCGGGTAGAGTTGGGATCACCGGTCCGGGAACAATTCCGGCCCGGCGGCTATTCGGCGGATTCGAATAGCGTCGCACGGGTTCCACCCCTTACAATTGTCACTCATTCCGTTCTTTGTGTTCTGCGGATCGCGGCGTTGTCCCCGATCCGTCGAACCTACCCAGGAGCGCCCGGGCCATGACCCTTGTCAAAAGCCTCAGGCTGTTGAGCGCGGTTCTCGGAGGCGCGGCCGTTTGCGCCGTCGTCGGGACCGTGTTCGGCGATATTCGGTCGGGTTCCCCGACGGCCCCCGCCGTGCCCGTCGCCGCCGCGACGCCGAAGTTCGACGCCAACAAGGTCATCGACGAACTGGCCAAAACCAAGTTCAGCGACAAACCGGTGCTCGCTTACAAGAACCCCGCCGGGGAAACCATCTTCGCCTGGCAGGTGAAGCCGGTGCTCCCGGCCGCCGCTGCTCGGCCGCGGGACGTCCTCGTTCTCGTCGACACCTCGGCGAGCCAAGCGGGCGACCCGATGAAACAAGCCGGCCTCGTGATCGAAGCCCTCGGCAAGCAACTCGGCGCCGCCGACCGCCTCGACATCTGGACGCTCAACATCGACAGCGCCGAGCACACCCGCTCGCTCACGAAGGGCTTCCAAGCCCCGACCGACAAGAGCATCGCCCGATCGGTGGAGCAGTTGGCGAACACCGAGTACGCCGCCGGTTCCATCGACTTGAAAGCGGGCCTCCAAGCCGTCGCGAAAGCGTTCGATGGCAAGGCCGCCCGCCAGCAAATCATCCTGTATCTCGGCGATGGCGAAAGCACGTCGGGCACCCCGATCACCGAAGCGGTCCGCGTCGAGCTCGGCAATCGGCTCGCCGACCAGAGTACGCAGTTCTTCGCCGTGCCCCTCGGCCTGACGGTCTCCGCGAACAACCTCCACGGCCTCAGCATGTTGACCGGCGGGATGGTGATCCGCGCCAAGGAAAACCTCGCCGGGACCACCGGCAGCGCGGAATTCGCCAAGCGTCTCGCGACCGCCTTCGACGCTCCGGTACTCCGGGCCGACAAGGCGACCTTCGGCATCGCCGGGGTCGAACTGCTCCCGAACCGCCTGCCGCCGCTGCGGGCCGACCGCGCCACCCTCGTGCTCGGCAAATTGCCCGCGCCGGTCGCGAGTCTGACGCTGACTATCGAAGGTACCGTCGGCGATAAGAAGATGACCGTGGAACTCGCCGAGCGGCTCCCGGACGCGAGCGGCGACCACTTCTTCCTGAACGCGATGCTCGACCAATGGAAGGCGGCCGGTTCGAAGGACGCCCCCGTAATCCTCGCGGCCGACCGGGCCTTGGCCATGGCCGGGGAACAGTTCCGTCTGTTCCGCGACGAGTTCGTCGAACTCGGCATGAAGGCGATCTCCGCCGACCGCTTCGACCACGCCGACAAGCTCTTCCAAGCCGCGGTGAGGATCGACCCGGAACACGCCGAGGCGCTCGCGGGCACCAAAGTCGTCGCCCAACTCCGCTCCGGCGAAGTGACCAAAGCGAAGCTCAACGACCGCATGAATAAGAACGTCAAGGCCGGC
>JAYTBD010000396.1:0-1711 GCA_043737155.1 Fimbriiglobus sp.
GAACTGTTCCGCGCGAGCTGGCCCGCGGATATCCACTTTATCGGCAAGGATATCACTCGTTTCCACAGCCACATTTGGCCCGCGATGCTCTGGGCCGCCGGGGAGGAACCACCGCGTAAGGTTTTCGGCCACGGGTTCGTCAATAACGACGGCACCAAGATCGGCAAGTCGATGGGCAACGTCGTCGAACCGCGCGAGATCATCGCCAAAAGTAGCGTCGATGCGTACCGCTACTACTTCCTGCGGGAATGCCCCTACCCGAGCGATGGGGACTACAGCGGCAAACGCTATGAGGAAGTCTGCGATAGTGAGCTGGCGAACAAGCTGGGCAACTTGCTGAGCCGGTGCATCACGGTCGGGGCCAAGAGTTTCGACGGCGTGTTGACCGGTACCGCTTCTCGATTGCCGGACAAAGTCACAGAAGATTTCGATGCCGCGACTGTGGTGTCCGAAGTTCGCTCGCACGTGGAAAATTGCGACTACAACTTGGCTCTGCAAGCCGTGATCCTGAAAGTCTGCGCGCCCGCGAACCAGTACATCGACACCCAAGCCCCGTGGAAATTGGTCAAGGGTTCCGCCGAGGACAAGGAGCGGGCGAAGATTGTGATCTTCAACGTGATACACTCGTTGCGGATCGCGAGCATTCTTCTGAAGCCGTTCATCCCACGTTCGGCGGAAACAATCTACACGAGCTTCAACTTCTCGAAAGCTTGGGCCGACGTGACTTATGCTGATGCGGCATCACCGACATCCCAATCGGACGATCTCCGCGTGACCGGGAAGTTGGTGGACGGAAAGTTGAAGCCGTTGTTCCCGAGAATCGCGTAGATGGCCGATTCGAGGCTGACCGCTAATCGCCGACAGCTTTCATTGCACAAATCAGCGGTCGGCAATCAGTCGTCAGCACTCAGTTTCGGAGTTGCCAGCGGCCGGGTCATCTCGGTCCGCAAGTCGAACACCTTCTGGATCCGAGCGAACAACTCCGCACGCAAGTCCGCCAAACTTTCGCCGCTGCGATTCCCGATGGCCAGGCATCCCCCGGCGCGGCGCTCGTGTCCGCCGGCGTTGCCGAGTCCGTCGACCACTTCCCGCAGCAGTTCCCCGGCCCGGGCATTCGCTTTGGCCGAGCGCACCGAAATGATCACTTTGTCGCCGAAGACACCGGCGCACGCGGCCCAGTCGGCCCCGTCGAAGCGGACGAGCGTATCGACGATCTCGGCGGCTTGCTCGGGTTGGCGGAGCGGATCGATCCACGTGAAGAGGAACCGGTCGCACACCACGGCATTTTGCAAGGCGAGGGATAAGCACTCGAAGTGGCTCTGCGGCAGTTGGGCGTTGCGGATTTGGGCGAGCAAATCCTTGTTCGCCAGCGGGAAAAGCAAGTTCAGCGCTTCGTCGTCGGCCGGGGTCGCTTCGCGGGGGAAACCGGAGAGCTCCGTCTCGATGCCGTAGTAGAGTGCGGTGGCGAGCGGGGCGGGAATGGGAGCCGCTTGCTCGGTGAGATAGCGCGTGACGATGGTGCACGTGGCCCCGAAGTCGGGGCGGATATCCGAGTAGCGGACTCCGCTCAGGTCGCCGGGCGTGACGTGGTGGTCGATCACCGCGGTCATCGCCCGGCCGTGGTCCGTGGTATGACGGCCGGTGCCGGGCTGGCTATCGACCATGACGAACGCATCGCCGGGGCGTTTCTGCAACCGGTCCAGCCGCACGA
>JAYTBD010000397.1:0-1710 GCA_043737155.1 Fimbriiglobus sp.
TCTCCCCGCTCGGCGGCGAACTCTTCCGTTTCAAGAACGAATCGGTGACCGTCGAGCCGTTCGCCGCGGTGCTCTACACGCCCGACGACCGCTTCTTCGCCCAAGCGTGGACTTCGGTGAACTTCGACACCACCGGCGGGGAGCTCACTTGGAACCCCGAAGTCTTCGGGGGCTCGGGCTCTACGCGCTTCTACGATGTCCCGTACCTCTCGGTCGACGGACAGATCGGTTACTGGGTACTCCGCCGCGACGTCGGCACGGTCCGCGGTTTGGCGCCGTTCGTCGAACTCCACTACAACTACGCCATCGCCCAGCAGCGCTTGGTCGACGAGTTCAGCGACCGCTCCTCCGGCCAAGGACTCACGGCGACGGGCGTGGGCAACACGGAATTGAACATCACCGCCGGCGTCGTCGCCCAGCTCGGCGAACACACCAACCTCACGCTCGGCGCATCCGCCCCGCTGCTCGAACGGCCCGATCGAACCTTCAACGCGCAATTCGGCTTGCGGCTCAATTACTTCTACGGGGCCGCCGGTCGGCAGCGCTCGAACGCCGCCCGCGTCACCACCTACTGAGCCCTTCGAACGACCCGCTCCCCGCTTCGGAGTCACCCATGCGCCGGCTCGCTTACTGCCTGATCGCCATCGCACTCGCGGCCCCCACCGCTCTCGGGCAGCGCGCCCATTGCCCGCCGGTGGCGCCGCTGTACCCGAACTGCCCGCCGTTAACAGGCGCGCCGAATCCGATGACCCCTGGCACGGTCGATCCACTCGCGCCGCAAAGCCCGAACGCGCTCGAAGGCGCCCTCCGCGACGGCGCATTTTCCCGCAGCGGCGAAGCGGGCGGCATCGCGGCGGCGACCGCGGCGCCGGGGTTCGATGGTGATTTCAGCGGTATCACCTACAGCCGGCAGGTCGTGATCGAAACGGTGGTGCGCCAAGAGCAAATCGGCGTGCAGCAAGTGGTGACGATCGAGAACAACCGCAAGGTCGTGACCGACGTGCCGATCTTCCGCGAGGTGCGCGAGAACGTGACGCGCACGATCCGCGTGCCCGTGTTGAGCCGGTACAACGGTATCAAGATCTCCGAGAACGACGGACCGCGCCCGGTGGACCGCATTTACGCCGGGTACAACTATTACAACCGCGTGAATCCGTCGCTCAACCCGGGGCTGGGTTCGGTCGACCTGCACCGGCAGACGCTCGGTTTCGAAAAGACCTTCCTCGACGGCGACGCGTCGTTCGGGATGCGGCTCCCGTTCATCCAACTATCCGGCCCCCCCGGGACGGACCAATCGGGCGTCGGCGACCTCAGCCTGCTGTTCAAGTACGCGATCTACAACGACGTGCGCACGGGCAACCTCTTCTCGACGGGCCTCGTGCTGACGACGCCGACCGGCGCCGATTCCCCGGCGTTCGGGGACGGGACCGCGGCGCCGCGGTCGTGGTTGTTCCAGCCGTGGGTCGGCTTCTTCCGCAACTTCGACCGGAGTTACGTGCAGGGGGTATCGAGCGTGCTGGCCCCGACCGATTCGCGCGATCCGACGCTCTTCTGGAATAGCATCGCGTTCGGGTACTGGCTGACCCGGGCGCCGGAGCGGACGATCACGGGGATCATCCCGACGATCGAGTTCCACGTGACGACGCCGTTCAGCAACACCGATCCCAACGGCGCGATCTTCGTGCAAGACCAAGTGAACATGACGACCGG
>JAYTBD010000398.1:0-4412 GCA_043737155.1 Fimbriiglobus sp.
CGGAGATTCCAAACCTCCGGGCGCTCACGCGACCCGGCTCAAAGCCCGCGCGAAATCCATGCTATTGCGTCCGTCTCTGACGAGTCTGCTCAATCGGTCGCGGTCACCCCATCGGAAAGAAAACCCGGACGCGGGTCCCCCAGTCGAGTTCGGTCTCCACTTGGATGCGGCCGCCGGCGCGGTCGACGATCCGCGCCACCGTCGCCAAACCGGTGCCCGTGCCGCCCCGTTCCGCGCGGGTCGCGAAGTCCGATTCGAAGATGCGCCGCAGCGTGTCGTCGTCGATACCGCAGCCGGTGTCGGATACGGTGAGCACGGCGAAGCGGCCGGGCGGGACCGTCTGCGGCCAGCCGGGGCGGGACTCGGCGAGGGTGCGGGCGACGGCGCGCACGGCGATGGCGCCGCCGTCGGGGGTCGCATCGCGGGCGTTGCCCACGAGGTTCAACACCACCTGCAATGCCTCGATCGGATCGACGGGGATGGAGCCGAGGTCGGGCGCGCAGTCGGCGCTGAACGCGATCTCGGCCCCGACGTAGCACCGCAAAATCCGACCGAGCTTCGCGAACAACTCGGGCAAACGCGCGGTGGCGACCGCCGGCGCACTGCCGAGGCCGTCGACGTACACGAGCATCTCGCCCGCTCGTCGGCCGAGGTCGCCGATCAAACCGGTGAGCTCCCGGCGCGGGTCGTCCGAATCGAGTTGTTCGGCCAACAACTCCGCGTAACCGCAGATGACCGCGAGGAGGTTGTTGACATCGTGGGCGATGCCCGGCACCAAGCGGCCGAGCGTGGCGAAGCGCCGCATCTCGCTTTCTGCCGACGCATCGACGGCGTCCATGAGCTTCGTATCGTTCAACGACTCGTCGGCCGGGCGGACGGCCATCGACCCGCGGGCGTGCAGTCCCGTGGGGGGCAGTGCGATCATTTGCAAACTCGATTGCGAGAAGAGTTGATGCGGTGCGTCCGCGGTGTTACCGTAATCCGTCCGTCCAACCTCACCCGGCCCGAAAGGTTTCCGCCATGCCGTTCCGCCCGTTGGGATTCGCCCTGCTCGTCGTTTTCTTCACCGCCCCGGTTTTCGCCGTGGACAACTACAAGCTTTGCCCGGAGGCCACTCCCGCCGCGGATACCCCGCGCGGCAAAATCACCGAACACGCCTTCGCCGACAGCAAGATCTTCCCCGGCACGAGCCGCAAATACTGGGTCTATGTCCCAGCGCAGTACGACGGCAACACGCCCGCGGCGCTGATGGTCTTCCAGGACGGCCAAGGCTATCAAGCCCCACAAGGCGGTTCGCGTGTGCCGGCGGTGTTCGATTCGCTCATCCATAAAAAAGAGATGCCCGTGACGGTCGGCCTCTTCATGCAGCCGGGCGAATTCCCGAACCAGCTCGACAAAGCCGGGAAGCCGCGATCGAACCGCAGTTTCGAGTACGACACTCTTTCTGAGCACTATGCGAGGTTCTTGGAATCCGAACTCCTCCCGGAAATCGGAAAGAATTACAAACTGAGGCGGGACGCTGCCGGTCGCGGTATCTGCGGGATTTCCAGCGGTGGCATTTGCGCCTTCACCGTCGCTTGGGAACGACCCGACTTGTTCGGCAAAGTGCTGACCCACGTCGGCAGCTTCACCAACATCCGCGGCGGCGACGCTTACCCCGGTCTCATCCGCAAGAACGACGTGAAGCCGATCCGCTGCTACTTGCAAGACGGCACCGGCGACTTGGACAACTTGCACGGGAGCTGGCCGCAGTCGAACCAGCAGATGGCTTCGGCGCTGCGGTACATGGGCTACGATTACAAGTTCGCCATGGGCGACGGCGGGCACAACGGCAAGCACGGCGCCGCGGTGATGGCCGAGAGCCTGCGCTGGCTCTGGCGCGATTGGGAGAAGGATTTACCGAAGGCGAAGTGAGCCTCGACTGATCGCTGACAGCTGTTCCCTGATCGCTGTCTTCCGAAGAAACCAATCGAAGTAGTCAGCGGTCAGTATTCAGCCAACCCAATGCAATGGACCACTATGAAACTCATCGCATCCCTAGCCCTGCTACTGCTCCCGGCGATCGTCGCTGCCCAAGACATGCCGCTGTTCACGATCACCAAGTCGGGTGAAACGTGGAAGCCCGCCACCGGCGAACGGCCGCAGATGCCCTCGCCGCGGGAAGCCATCAGCCCCGATGGTTCCGTGCGTTTCTCCGGGGTCAAACTCGATTCCTTCCTGCACGCGTATAGCATCGCGGGGGAATCGACCGCGCTGCCCCCCGGTGGACGGTACGCCCAGTTGCGCATCGAACAGGCGTACGACAACAGCAAGGAAGCCCGAGCGAAGCGGAAGAACGACCCGCCGAAGATCGCGGTGAATTCCGTCATCGTCGATTCCGCGGGGCGCATTTACGCGGCCACGAAGATCGGCATCCAAGTTTTCGACCCGACCGGCCGGCTCTGCGGCGTGCTGGCGCTGCCGATGGCGGGCCAACCCGAACACCTCGGCTGGGACGGGGAGGCCAAAGATCGGCTCATCGTTTGGATCGGCGAGAAGAAGTTCGCCCGCGCCATGCAGGCGACCGGAAAGTGAACGGGTCCCACTCAGATTCTTCTCATTTAGTTCTTGCTCGTGACGTGGCTGGGGTGTTAATGTGGCTTTTGGGCAATAGCCCGATTATCTCCGATAGTTCCAGTGTCATTCCGAGGTCTCCATGCGCTTCTCTCCCCGTAGTCGTGCCGCGTTCACGCTGATCGAACTGCTCGTGGTAATCGCCATCATCGCGATTCTCATCGGCCTCCTGCTGCCCGCCGTGCAAAAAGTGCGCGAAGCCGCTGCGCGCATGAAGTGCAGCAACAACCTCAAGCAAATCGGCATCGGCCTGCATTCCTATCACGACGCGCAGGGCACGTTCCCCAAATGCCCCGGTGCCGGGGCGGCGGGCACGACCACCGGCATCGGCTGGCACGTGTACCTCTTGCCGTACATCGAGCAACCGGCGCTATTCGCCACCGCGAATCTGACGGCCGGGTCGTACACGGCCGCGGTGAACAGGCTTTTGGGCGGCAACGCGATGCCCATGTTCCTCTGTCCGAGCGCCAGTTCCAACGATTCGAGCAGCACCATCGACTCCACCGTTCCGGGAGGGCCTAAAGCGAAGACCACGCACTACGTCGGCAACTCCGGGCCGAAGGGGACGAATCCCACGAACGGCCAACCCTACGGCATGAACATCTCGACCCAAGGCGGCTTCGCCACCGACGGCATCCTGCCCTTCTTTCCGGGTGTCGTCGGCGGCAACACCATGCCGACCGGCGTCACGATCACCGGGATTTCCGATGGGACCAGCAACACCCTGATGGTGATGGAATCTTCGTGGAAGGATCTCGACGCCGCATCGTATCGCGCGTGGCAGCGCGGGTTTGCTTGGAACAACGACGGATCGTGTTCCCGGAACGTGACCAGCGGAATGCACGTCCAAAAATATACGACCGTCGGAACGTTCAACGACGTCAGCATGGGGAGCAACCACACCACCGGCTGCAACGTGGGCCTGGGGGACGGCAGCGTCCGCTTCCTGCGCAGCAGCATCGATTTGAACACCATTCTGAAACCGCTCGCCAGCCGCAACGGCGGCGAAGTGATCAACGAGAATTGATCGCGCCCAACAGTACCGCTGTACCGACTCGAACCGATGGAAATGGAGCCGTGATGAGGCGCTCATTCTTCGTTTGCATTTTGTGGATGGGCGTCGCGCTGGCCGGTTGCTCATCGGGCGAGTCGGACTCGCACCGCCTATCGGGGACGGTGACCCTCGACGGTCAACCGATCCCCCACGGCGAGATCCTTTTCACGCCGGAGGGTGCGAACCGGGGCGCGCAGGGGATCGCCGAGATCCGGGACGGGAAGTACGACACCGGGTCGAGCGGGGGCAAAGGCATTGCCGGGGGGCCGACCATCATCCGCGTGAACGGGATGTCCGGGCCCGGGGGCAAGACCCTCTGCGAGTACGAAATGCCCGTCGATCTGCCCCGCTCGAGCGGCACGCACAACATCGACGTGCCGAAGAAGGGGGCGTCGAAACCCGGCGGAAAGAACGCTTCCGATATCTGAGCTGGCCCGACTCGCAATTCCGGACTGTAGCCATCACGCTCCGCGTGATGCCGGCGGAATGGCCTTCCGGGATGACGACTCCACACCGAGCCGGGTCGGGGTTCATTGCGAATCCACATACTCCCTTCCGCCGGCATCACGCGGAGCGTGTTGGCTACAGTTCGGAAATACGCAACTCCGTCGAACTGATGTCGAGTCGGAAGTCCTCTTCTGTCAGCACCTCGAACAACTCCCCCGCTCGCTCCCAAGTCCGGAAAACCCCGGCCGCGTCGACCCGTCCGCCGACGACGAATCGGCAACCGCGTCCGAGGATCGTA
>JAYTBD010000399.1:0-1709 GCA_043737155.1 Fimbriiglobus sp.
AGTTGTCGATGAAGTGGGTCATATGCTTGCAGGCGTCGGGTTTGCTGACCTGCAAGGCCACACTGGCAGCTACGATATTCGGCCCCCACGGTGTATTCAATTGCATGAGACCAAGGACCGGGACGTCCACCAGATTCGCGATGACGATTTTCTTCGCGACCGCTTTGGGAACCTTCAACCCGCCTATCTGCGACTTCCACACCCCGGCGCCCGCATCGTCTTTCACATTGGAGGGTTTCGCGTACGCCGCGCCTGCGGCCAGTGTTTTGTACGTGCCGACGGGAATTTCCTCCTCAGGAACCTCACCCGCGATGTACACCGTCGCCGTGTCGATCTTGCCGGCCGAGTTCGTCACTCTGTACCGGAACGAATCGGCGGCGCTGCTTCCGACGTTGGGGGTGTATGCGTAGGTGCCCGATGTGTTCAGCACGACCGTGCCATGCTGCGGCCCGGCTTCGAGAGTCACGGTCGCGGCATGCTCCGTGTAGTCCGTGTCGTTGAGCAGCACGTCCCCGCTCACCGCGCTGCCGGGGTCGCGTTCGACGATGTCGTCGAGGGCCACGACTTCGTCGTCGATCACCCGTTGCACGTTGAGTTGCACGTAGGCGTTGAATGAGATGTGCGCGTCGGATGTGACGCGATACCGGAAGTAGTCGAATCCGGAGAAGTCCCCGTGGGGCGTGTACTCGAAGGCCCCGTTGCTCTGGAGGCTCAGCGAACCGAATTCGGGGCCTTCGATCAGCACGGCCGACAAATTGGGTGGCGGCGGAGGTTCTTCCGATGGGATCGCGACGAAGTCGCCGCCGAAGGTATCGTTGGCGAGCACGCCGTCGGCGGCGGCGACCGAAAATGTGGCATCTTCCCAGCCCGCATAGTAATCCCCCCTGGCGACGGGAACGCCGAGGCGCTCGCCTCCTCCGGAATTGTTCGGGTAGAGTTCTCGGACGTCGATCTTCCAACTGCGATCGTTGTAATCGTAGTCGCAACCGTTCGGGTTCGCGACCATGTCTTCGAACAGGAGGGTGCCCGGAGAAAACAAGAAGGGCAGTTGCTGGCCCGCTGACGAGCCGAGGGTCGAGAGATTGAGCGCGTACGTTTGAACGGAGCCGTCGAATTGCACCGCGACGGAACCGCCCACGGCTAGGACGAAGGCTTCGCGCGCGCTGTCGGCTTCGACATAGACCGCTCCGCCGGGGTCGCACTCGAGTTCGGGCCGCATGGCCAAGTCGCCGGAAATACCCGCCGCCGTATCACCGACTACACCGGAGCCAGGGGTGAACAGAAAAACCGAGAACACAGCGGGCGATAGTGGTCCTCCGTAGAATTGCCCTCCCCGGCGCGGAGCCGATTCGTGAATCGCCCGTTCGCAGTCTGGTTGGAGCGCGTCCTCGTCCACGGCGAATCGGCCCAATCGTCGGCGCCGGAACCGGCATCCGATGATCGGATCCAAGCGCTGCCTCTATTGCGGGACGCCCACGGTCGGCGGGCTTTGTCGGTGGCGGGACCGCACCTCACCTTCGCTCCGGAGAGCGCGTGGCTGGCCGCCCGGTCGCTCGCGGTCGCTTGCTGGAAACTGGTGGCGGAGTCGGCCGCGGAGCCGGTGCCCGCGCCCGACGCGACACGCGCCACGGCCGCCGACCACCTTTCGGTCGATCTCGCCCTGCGCTACCTCCCCGGGGTCTATCGCCGGGCGACGACGCGCGAGGACA
>JAYTBD010000400.1:0-1707 GCA_043737155.1 Fimbriiglobus sp.
CCGCGACCGCCCGGTCGATGACCGCCCGAATCAACCCGTCGCCGCTGGCGACCGCGGCCACGGCGTCGACCGGCAGGTCGAACTCGCGGATGGCCGACGCCGTCTCCGGGCTGATCGCGATCAGCTTCATATCGCCGCGCAGCACCCGGCCGCGTAGGGTTTCGTCGAAGGCCCGCAACAGCGACCGTGCGATGTTGGAACTGCTCAGCGTGATGAATTCGATCTCGCCGCGGCGCAGGGCGGCGAACGCGTCGCTCTCGGTGTCGAGCGCGTCGTGCTGCTCGTAGACGACGATGCTTTCCACGCGGCACACCTTCGCCAATTCCACCGGCAACGTCTCTTTGCCGCGATTCGCGCGGGCCAATAGTACGCGCTGTCCCCCGACGACCGGGGCGAGCAATTCGACCAAGCCCTCCGACGAATGCGAATCTTTCGGCACCTCGTCGGGATGCAGGTGGAAACCCCGCAGCGCCGCGGCGGTCTTCGGTCCGACGGCGGCGATCTTCACCCCGCCGAGCTTCCGCAAATCACCCTTGATCAGCAGTCGCTTCAAAAATCCCTGCACGCCGTTGGCGCTGGTGAACACGAGCCAATCGAACTCGGCGAGTCGATCGAGCGCGGCATCGACCGGCGCCCAGTCGGCGGGGTCGCGGATTTCGATCGCGGGCAGCACCGACGGCACCGCCCCAAGAATCTCCAATTGGCGAACCATCGCATCGGCCTGATGCTTCGGCCGTGTGATGAGCACGCGCCGGCCGAAGAGCGGGCGCCGCTCGAACCAAGAACTCGGTTGCCGGTGCCGCACCGCTTCGCCGATCACGATGAGTCCCGGCGCTTCCAACCCCGCCGCGCGGCGGACCGCTTCCAAATCGGCGAGCCGCGTCGTCACGGAACGCATCTCTCCCAGCGAAGCGCGCTCGACGATCAGCGTCGGCGTCTCCGGGTCCATCCCGTGCTTCAGCAACTCCGCGACGAGCACCGGCAACCGGGCGATGCCCATGTACACGGCCAGCGTGCCGGGGAACTTGGCGAGCGCTTCCCAGTCGAGCTTGTTGCTCGGCTTCTGCGGCAGCTCGTGACCCGTGATGAACGCCACCGCGCTCGTGTGGGCGCGGTGCGTCAGCGGCACATCGAGATACGCCGCGGCGGCGAGCGCGGCGGTGACGCCGGGGATGATTTCGTAGGCGATGCCGGCGTTGCGCAGCGTCTCGGCTTCCTCGCCGCCGCGGCCGAAGATGAGCGGATCACCCCCCTTCAAGCGCACGACGATCTTCCCCTCGCGGGCGGCTTCGAGCATGCGGTCGTAGATGTGCGGGTACTTGTCGGGGTGGTGCCCCGGCAGATCGCGGACGCAGAGCTTCTCGGCGCCGGCGCGGGCGAAGTCGAGCAATCGCTTGGGCACGAGTTGGTCGTAGAGCACGAGGTCGGCGCGGGCGAGCACCTCGGCGGTGCGGAGGGTCATGAGGCCGGGGTCGCCCGGCCCGGCGCCGGCCAAAAAGACGCGGGGTTCGTCGAAGTCGGACATACGATCATTCTAGGGAGACGGCCCCCGCGGGCCTTTCTCGATTGGCCCGGCCGCGTGCTTCGCGTACAGTTTCCGAGTCACCGCCACCCCTCCCGGAGTTCCCGATGCGCCGCCCGCTGTTGCTGCTCGCGTCCCTCTTCGCCGTCGGCGCCGCCCGCGCCGACGGCCCCGCCGACAATCAG
>JAYTBD010000401.1:0-4406 GCA_043737155.1 Fimbriiglobus sp.
GTCCACCTCCTCGGCCACCCGGCCGATATGGACCGCATCAACCGCGTCGCCGACGTCCACGGGCTGTGGGTCATCGAAGATGCGGCGGAGGCGCTGGGGGCCAAGTACAAGGGACAACCGGTGGGGAGCTTGTCCCACGCGGCGACGTTCTCCTTCTTCGGAAACAAGGTCATCACATCCGGCGAAGGGGGGGCGATCACCCTTTCGGACGAGCGCTTGGCCACCCGACTGCGGGCGTTGCGCGGGCAGGGAATGGACCCGAACCGCCGCTACTACTTCCCGATCACCGGATACAACTTCCGCCTCACAAACTTGGCCTGCGCCATCCTGTGCGCCCAGATGGAACGCAAGGAGACGATTCTCGCCCAACGGCGGGCGCTGTGCGAGCGCTACAACCAGAAGCTGCGGTCGATCCCCGGCGTCGGGATGCAACCCGTGGCGGAGTGGGCCGAGATTTCGCCGTGGATGTACTCATGCACCATCGACCCGGATGAATTCGGCGGCACCCGCGATGAGCTGATGACGGCGCTCGCGGAACAGAACATCGAAACCCGGCCGATGTTCATCTCGCTGCATACGCTGCCGCCGTTCCGCGAGATGTCGCGCAAGCGGAACGAGCACTTGCCGGTGACGGATCGACTTTCGGAATCGGGGATTATCTTGCCGACGTACAACGCGCTGAGCCAAGCGGATCAGGATCGCGTGGTCGGGGCTATCGCCGAGTTCCAGCGGCAACGCGGCCGGCAACGGCGGGTCGCCTGATGAACCCGAACCCCGCCCTCGAATTCCGCCGCCTCGCCCCGGATTTACTGCCGGGGTTGACGGCGTTTTTCCAACGACTTGCGGCCGATGGCGATGCGGCTCACTTTCACCCGCACCCGTTCACGGAATTCGAAGCGGAGAAGATCTGCGGCTACGTCGGGAAAGACTTGTATTTGGTCGCCACTCGAGCGGGTCAAGTCCTCGCCTACGGATTGCTCCGCGGTTGGGACGCCGGATACGACATCCCGAGTTTGGGGATCGCCGTCGACGAGAGCATCCGCGGCACCGGTTTGGGTTCGGCGTTCATGCGCTATCTGCATTGCGCGGCCGTGCAGCACGGGGCCGAGTCGATCCGGTTGAAAGTTTACCCGGAGAACACGCGCGCTAAGGCCCTCTACGAGAAGCTCGGTTATCAACCCGCCGGGGAGAGCGCGGGGCAGATCCTTTACACACTGGCTTTGCGTTAGCCGGACGCGCCAGCGACGGCCACGCACCGGGTTCTCACATGGCCGAGCCGATGGGGTGTCCCCATTGCGGCCGTAGCTCGCGCGTCCGGCTAACCGTTCGACCGTGACCGTCCCAACTCGGCGATCAATCGGCCCATTGTTTCCGCGAGATCGTCGAGTGTGTTCGAGCCGAGTTCCGCGAGGATCGCGGACACGGAATCGGCGAGGGCCATCGATTCCGCATCGGTGATCGGAGCATAGCGGAAGAGATTCGCCGAGGCGTCCTTGTCCAAAATCCGCCCGATGGTATCGTCCCAATCGTTCGCGTGCTCGGCGTTCTCCGCAATCACAATCGAGTCCGGTTCCCCGGTGTCGAAGCAAAACAACTCGGCTACCAACCGCTGCTGGGGCGTCGGCTGCAGCGGTAGCAGGATGGGTTCGACCGCGTGACCGAGTTGGCGGAGTCGCTCTGCCAACTCCTCCGCGAAGCGTTCGGCGGCGCCCGATTCGAATGGTGTGTGTCGGCTCACGAGCGCGATCTTCACGATGTCAACCTCTCGATCACCCGATCCCAATGGATGCCGTGCTGCGCCAGTGTGGCATGGGCGTTCGCCCCCATCGCTGCTCCTGCGCTCCGATCCCGCCAGAGCCGGTTCATCGCCTCGGCGAGAGCCTTCGGCTCCGGTTCGCAGACGAGCCCGTTATGGCCGTCGCGGATGACTTCCAAGCTGCCGCCGGAATCGGTGAGCGTGATGACCGGCTTGTGCGCGTGGAAGGCTTCGAGTGTGGAATAGCCGTAGGAATCTTCGTCGAATGCGAGGTAGAGCGCCCCGCAGCAACCGTTGGTCAGCTCGGCTTTCTCGGTTTCCGAAATCCATCCCGTGAAGCGGATTCGCTCGGCGACCCCGGCCTCGCGGGCTTGGGCTTCGAGCTTCGCTTGGAAATCGTGCGAGTCCCCGGTCCCGGCGATCACGAGCTTCACAGCGGGGTCGGTGTGCCGCATCGCTTCGATGGCGAGGCTCTGCCGCTTGATGAAGTTGAGCCGGCTCACGTAGAGCAGGTAATCGCCGAACGGTCCGGGGCGGAACGGGTGATCGTGGTCGAGCGGCGGGTAAAGGATTTCGCGCGGGCGGATCGCGTTGAACTCGAGGACGCGATTGGCGACGATCTTCGAGTTGGTGAAGACCCGCCGGCATTCGCGCAGATAGATCTCGTCGGAGCGGCGCATCATGTCGCGGTGGTGCCGGCCGACCGGGGTATCCGGCATCCCGCTCCACGGAGTGCCCCACAGGTCGTACGCCTCGCGGTGGTGGTGGATGAACCAGGCGACTTTGTTCGGGTGCCGCAGAGCATACGATGGGGTGCGAATCGTGATCAGACGGTCGGCGCTGTCGGCGAGGTCGAGCAAGCGCAGGGCGACGGTTTGCGGGGCGATGTTTTGCCAAGTCGAATCGAACGGGATGAGCAGCGTGTCGCTCTCGAAGCCGCGGCGGAGAAGTTCCCGGTGCAGGTCCTCGACGATCTTCGTGCCGCCGCCCTTGATGAACGGAACGAAGGTCGAAGCGATCAGGACGCGCACGGGGAATCTCCGGCCCGCTGGCGCTCGACGATGTCTTCGACGATCTCGTAAGAGACTTCCGTCAGGGCGCGCTGCAGCGCCCGGATTTGGGCGCGGAGCTGAGCGTGGAATTCCCGCTGCTGGCGTTCCATGGCGACGAATTTATTCCGGACTTCGCTCTCGTGCTGCAAGCGGACCCGGCTCTGAAACGCGACCGCTTCCCACGAGTCGCGGAGCCGCGTTAGGAATTTGCGGCGCGAGTACCAGAACGGCAAGAATCGCAGCAATCGAGCGTGGTGCATGATCTCGACCGGCGTCGCATCGCGGCCGAAAAGAGTTCGATACGCTTGGGCGACGAATGCGTTGCGGTCGGCGATCACCGCGGGGACGGCGACTGATTCGAAGTGCGGAACCGGTTCGATGACGGGCGGCTCGACCATGGGCGGGCTGAGGCGGGCCAAGTTTTGGCGGATGCGGGCCGAAATCTGGCGTTCGTCCATGCGGCGTAGGTTACTCCGGGGTCCCAGGCTCGTCAACTTGTGTAGGGACGAAACGCGATACCGTCGCAGGGTGCTTAGTCGTACAATATCCGCGGTTCGTCCACTCAATCGGAGAGCGCCATGGGTCTGGCCCGAATATTCGCCCCGGTCGCCGGCTTCGGTGTGCTGGCCTTTGTTCCGCCGGTGCCCGCTCAAGAAGCGACAGTCCAAGTCATCATCCAACCGGATTTGATCGAGGTGCAACCGATCGCTCCGACCGGCCCCTTGGCGAAGTCCCCCGAGCAGGCCGAGCTCGACAAGAAAGCGCTCGATTCCGCCGGACTCAAAGCCGCCCAGCCGGACGGGCTGTTGAAGTATTTGAAAGAGCGTACCCTCAGCGACACGGAATTGACGAAGATCCAAGCCGTGATCAAGTCACTCGGCAGCGAAGACTTCGACGCCCGACTGAAAGCGTCGGGTGAACTCGAACGGATGGGCCCGCCGGCCATCGCCCCGTTGCGGCTCGCTTCCAAAGACGACAACAACGTCGCCGAGGTCATCTTCCGCACGCGCGAAATTTTGAAGCGCATCGAGAAGGTCTCGCACGCCGAAGTGGCATCCGCGGCCATCCGGGCACTCGCGAAAGTCAAGAACTCCGAGATCGTCCCGACGCTGCTCGGATTCATGCCGCTGTCGGACAACTTGGAAGTGTCCGAGCAGATCCAAGCGACCCTCACGGCCGCGGCCGTGCTCGACGGCAAGCCCGACCCGGCGCTGCTCGAAGCGCTGAAGAGCACCAATGCGCTCCGCCGTACCGCCGCGGCAATCGCTTTTCTCGAAGGCGCTTCGGCAGCGGACAAAGGACGCGTGAAGGACGTGTACCCGAAGGTGCTCGAACTCGCCAAATCCGAAAAGGAAGTCGTCCAAAAGTTCAAGATCGCGAAGTCGCTGCTCCTGTTCGCCAAGGAGACCGAAGCCGTCGCGATGCTCATCGAGATGATCCCGGACATGACCCGGGGGCAGATTTGGCAGACCGAAGACCTGCTGAATCAAATCGCCGGCAAGGACGCGCCGAAGGTCAAATGCCTCAAAACCAAAGATTCGTTGGTCAAGGCGCAAACCGCTTGGAAGGAGTGGTGGTCGAAGTCCGAGAAATCGACC
>JAYTBD010000402.1:0-1706 GCA_043737155.1 Fimbriiglobus sp.
CGACTTCGTGATGTCCCCGGAATAGCGGATGCCGCCGTCGGCGATCGCGGGCACACCCGTGCCCTTCAAACCCCGGAGGGCGTTGGCGATCGCGGACATCTGCGGCACGCCGACGCCGGAGACGATCCGCGTCGTGCAGATGCTCCCCGGTCCGATGCCGACCTTCACCGCGTCCGCCCCGGCCTCGGCCAAAGCCCGCGCGCCGTCAGCCGTGGCGACGTTTCCGGCGATGATGTCGACGCCGTAGCGCTTCTTCAGTTCGCGCACCGTGTCGGTCACGTTCCGACTGTGCCCGTGGGCCGAATCGACCACGAGTAAATCGACGCCGGCGCGGATCAGCGAATCGGCCCGCTCGTAATCGAGGACGCCGATGGCCGCCCCGACCCGCAGACGCCCGCGGGCATCTTTGCAGGCCATCGGGAAGTTCTCGTTCTTCTCGATGTCCTTGATCGTGATCAGGCCCTTCAAACGGAATAAATCGTCCACCAGGAGCAGTTTCTCCACTTTATTTTCATTGAGGGTCCGTTCCGCTTCCCGCAAGGTCGTCTGTTCCGGCGCCGTTACCAAGTTTTCCTTGGTCATCACCTCGGAGATGAGTTGATCGTTATTTTGGAGAAACTTCAGGTCGCGGCGCGTCAGGATGCCGACGAGCTTGCGGTCATCGCCGATGGTGATCGGCACGCCGCTGATGTGGTGCGTCTGCATGATTTGTCTGGCCGTGCGGACGGTCTCGCCCGGCGACAAGGTGATCGGATCGGTGATGACGCCGTTCTCGGAGCGCTTCGCCTTGTCCACTTCGCGCGTCTGCGTGGGGATCGCAAGATTCTTGTGGATGATGCCGATGCCGCCTTCTTGGGCGAGCGCGATGGCCAATTCGCTCTCGGTGACGGTATCCATCGGCGACGACAGAATCGGGATGTTCAGGAAGATATTCCGCGTGAGTTGGGTCCGGACATCCACATCCCGCGGCACCACATCGCTGTAGCTCGGCTCGAGCAGCACGTCGTCGAAAGTGATTCCCTGGTACGAGATTCGATCCTGCATGGCGGTCCCCGGAGTCGCGTCGCGCGAATGATCGGACATTATAGAAACGGGGCTTCGCCCGTCCCCATGGGGCGCACCCGAACATCCCGCGCCACAGACTCACCGACGCGTCGGTATGGTCGATCGCGAAGTCGGAGTTCGGCGGCGGCCTCCGCGAATTCGTCGGCATCGCGCGAGGGCATTAACAGGGGCGGTCCGTTGTCGGCAAACCGCTCTACGTGCGATACTGCATCGCCGGTATTTATGGATTTTGCGAACATGCCGAGGTCCATTGTGCGAGATTCGGCGCCGCGGTTGCACTCCACGGCAAGTGGGGAGACTCGCCGCCACAGTCCGATGGATTCGCGGGCAATCGCAGCCTTTCGCCGGTACGATGTTCAACGGGATGATTTTCCGCGTGCCTGGAGACGGCATCAGACGCACCTCGTACGAAACCTTTTTGATCCCAACTCGGAGGCCTGCTCCATGCCGCGTACTTCCGCGCTCTGCGTTCTCGTGCTCTTCCCCGCATCGCTCTTCGCCCAAGCCGAAGATGCGAAAGCGATCCGCGAGCACGCCCTCGCGAATTACACCAAGAGCGAGTACCAAATACCGATGCGGGACGGCGCGAAGCTGTTCACCGTCGTCTACGCGCCGAAGGACATGGCCAAAACCTATCCGAT
>JAYTBD010000403.1:0-1702 GCA_043737155.1 Fimbriiglobus sp.
ACCCACCGTCATCCGCATTTGCACCGTGCCGATTTGGATCACGTCGTTGGGTTGGAGCACGCGCTGCTGGCCGGGGAAGAGCCGGGTGCGGTTCACGAAGGTGCCGTTCAAGCTGTTCAAATCTTCGATCAGCACCACGCGGCCGTCGAAATGGATGCAGGTGTGATGCCGGGATGTCCAAACCCGCTCGATCGGCTCTTGCGCCGTCAGGTCGATGTCCACGGGTTGATGCACCGTCCGGCCGAGCACGTTCTTGCCTTCCAGAATTTGGAAGCAGACCGCGAGCTTTTCGCCGCGGATCACTTCGAGCTTCGGCTTCATCACGATCCGCGTCCCCGGCATCGGGGTCGCGCGATCCGGAGCCGTGTCGATGCCGAGCAGATGCTTCGTCGGCGAATCGAAACCGCCGGGGGTCGCGCGGATGGAATTGGCCATCCGAAGGCTCGCCGACGGCCGCGTCAGCATCGACGGGGATGTCTCGGACCGCGGCACGGTCACGCATTCGGATTGGAACGGGTTGGGCGCCAGGCTCGTCTTCGGGCGCTCGGCCATCGCGGTGGCGACGCCGTTCTCGCGGAATTTGAATTTGCCGCAGCGGGTGCAGGTGTCGGTGCCGCTCGGGTTCACGAATAGGCAAATCGGGCAGATATTCATATCAGCACCATCCCAACGGGGCCTCGACGACGGGGGCACGCAAGAGGATTGCCCAAACATGGCACACACTTTTGCGCGCGGTCGCCGAGGATTCCGGACTTCTTCCTCCGGGCTCGATTGGGCGGGTGGAAACCGGGCGAGGCTTGTAAACTCTGATTAGCGGACGCTCCGCGTTGCGACGGGCGCGTTTTCCGAACTCCGCATCAACCTTGCGACTCCGACATCAGAACCACCAAGCCGAAACCGGCCACGGACAAAGCTGCGCCCGAAGGCACGACAGCGCCCGATTTTTCGGCGAAGAAGTCGTCGGGGCTCACCGCGGCCGTATCGAGCAGCAGGCGCCAGGGCCGGCCGGTCGGCGATTTCGGCACCGTGATCGCGTCGCCGGTGACCGCCCCGTTCATCGCGATCAGGAAGTCGTTGTCGGGCCGGTCGAGTTTCAAATCGTCGCGAGCGTGGAATCGCCCGTCGAGTGTGTAGACCAAAAGATGCGATTCCGGCCCGAAGTCGGGGAGTTCGGGTTGGGTGCCGTGCCAGCGGATGTCCGAGGTCAACGGCGAGAGTGCCCCGCTCAGGAAACTGCCGCGCCGCAGCACGGGGTGCCGTCTCCGCAGCCAGATCAGTTCGCGCACAAAACGGACGAACCCGGCGTTCGTTTCGCCGAGGTTCCAATCGAGCCACGACAACTCGTTGTCTTGGCACCAAGCGTTGTTGTTGCCCTTCTGCGTCCGCAGATGTTCGTCGCCGGCGAGGAGCATCGGCACACCCTGCGACAGCAGCAGCGTCGCGATCAGGCTCTTGGCCCGCCGTTCCCGCAGCGCCCGGATGGCCGGTTTGTCCGTCGGCCCTTCGACGCCGGTATTCCACGAGCAATTGTCGCCGTGGCCGTCGCGGTTCTCTTCCCCGTTGGCCGCGTTGTGCTTGTCGTTGTAGCTCACCAAATCCATCCGCGTGAAGCCGTCGTGGCAGGTGATGAAGTTGACCGTCTGCCCCGGCGTCCCGCCGACGGGGCCGAAGATGTCGGCGCTGCCGCAGACGCGGCTCGCCA
>JAYTBD010000404.1:0-4394 GCA_043737155.1 Fimbriiglobus sp.
CCCTTCGGTTCGAGCTTCGCCCGGTAGACGAGGTTGTTCGCGACCTCGCCGACGAACGCATTCCCCCGATACTCGGGCGGGAAAGCGCTGCCGCGATAGACCGTGACCCCGGACGTCCCGGTGAAAAAGCCGAAGGGTTGGCCCCCTTCGTCCGAGCCGGGGAAAATCTTCTCTTTCCGCAGCCGCGTGCGGGCTTCGCGCCACGGCTCCGGCGGACTGATGCGTTGCAAATTCGGGTACCGACCGGCGGCGTTGATATCCACCACCGGCGATGGGGCGATCACGAACGGGTTGCGGGCCGAGTAGCGCGCATCGTACGTGAGGTGCTCGATCGGGTTGCTGTTATCGCACACGAATGTGTCGCCCCAATCGTCGAGCGTCAACCCGTGTTGGCCACCGCCGCTCGTCGGCTCGAACGCGCCGGTTCGGGGGTCGAACAAGATGTTCTGCCGACGGATCGCGGTCGGTTTCGCATCGGGTTGCTCCGCCGCGCGGAGGTTGCCGCCGGCCGGTCCGGCGGCGATGTGGAACCGGTTGTCCGCACCCCAGCGGAACGAGTTCAGCATCGCCTCGCCGGCTTTGTCGCGGTCGAACCCCGTCAGCACTTTTCGCTTCACGTCGGCTTTACCGTCGCCGTCGGTGTCCTTGAAGTACCACAAATCGGGCACGACGCCGACGAACACGCCGCCGTCCCAGCACGCCACCGCGACGGGTGATTCGAGATCGCCCGCGAAGACCGTCGCTTTGTCGTACGCGCCGTCGCCGTCGGTGTCGTCGAGGAGCTTGATGCACCCCCGGATCGAGGCGCCCTCCGGATTCGCGAATTGGTTGTAGTCCCGGTATTCCACGACGTACAGGCGGCCGTTCTCGTCGAAGTCCACCGCGACCGGCGATCGGACAAGCGGCTCCGACGCGACGAGTTCGATCCGGAACCCCGGCCGTAGATGGAACGCTTTCCGCGCCTCGGCCGGCTCCAGCGGCTTCACCTTCGCGAGCTCGTACGGGTCGGCAGACTGTTTGTCATCGGCGAGAACAGACGCGAGGAGAGCAGCCCCGAGGAAGAACCCGACCGCGAATCGACGAAACATTGTGGAACCCTCGACAAAGTCGTAGTCACCCGAGCAAATCTTTGATTCCGGCGGTGAGCACCTCATCCACATCCGCGCCGCAATACGCCGAACCGACTTCGTAACCGCCGAATGGGAACTCTTCCTTCGTGGGGATATACCACGGTCCGCCGTCGCCGTACGCCGCCGTGGCGACGAATCGCTTCGGCGCCAGTTCTTGGGCGCGCAACTGGTATTCGACAAACACTTCGGCCGGCAGGTGCAAGATGGTCGCGTCGTTGATGTGCAGCGCGCTCAGCACGATAGGCGGCTTTTTTTTCTCGGTCCTTTTCACCCACGCGAGTTGGTAGGCGGGTCGATTGCGGTCGACGATCGGGTTCTTCTTGTTGGCGATTTGGGTTTCCAGATGCCCCGTCGTCACGCCTTCGCGCGCAGGCGGGAGGATCTCGCCCGTCTTCCACGTCACGCCGACGATCGGCTCGGGTTTGAGATCTTTGCCCGCCGCCACGATCGCCGCGTACACCCGCTCGGTGAGAACCTTGCGCGTCTCCTTCGATCCGTCGTTGTACTTGCCGGCCGCCACATTCCCAGCGCACCCAGTGAAGTACAAGTGCGTGCAACCGGTCTCATCGGCCTGGCGCCGCTTCCTGGCCAAACCGACGAAATCGCTGGAGACGCGGCCGTCGCCGTAGTAGCTCATCGGGTGCGTGGCATAGTAGTGGCACGCGGCGACCTTGGCGTCCTTGTCGTAGAATGCGACCGTACGCAACCACGGGTCGATCAATCCTTCGGGGAGCTCGCGCAGTTTGGCATCTTTGCACGAGCTGCCGCGCATGGCGATGACCTTCCCGTCTTCGCTCCGGTGGACCCGGCGGTTGCTGGCCACTCGATCCACCTTCGCTTTCCCCGTCGCGAGATGCGTGACCTTGCGGGCCTTCTTCAAACCTGCGGCGACGGCCGTCCGACCGCGTTCGAGGCATTTCTCGAAGAAGTCTACCTCGACGATGTGCGGGAGATCTCCTTGGGCCGCGACGATCTTTTCGGCGTCGAGGCAGGCGAACGGGGTGTTGTGCTGGTGCACGCACTGGACGGCCACGCGGTCCGGCGTCGTTCCCGCCGCTTCGGCGAGGGCGGTGCGCCAAGCGACGTGGGCTTCGTTCAACAGACCGGCCCAGTCGACGGAGCACACGACGATCGGCTTCCCGGCGCCCGAGAGCACGAACCCGATGGCTTCGAGTTCGTCGTCGACCGTTTCGACCGGTTTGATCCAACCGCCGAGGAGGGGATGACCTTTCGGCGGAGTGACGTCGAATCGAAATGATGCGAGGGAAAGTTCACGTGGGGCTTTCTCCGCCCCAATCGAGGACCCGTTCGCCAGCAGCGGGGCGGCGGCGAGCAGAAACCCGCGACGATCGATTGGGGGCATGGCGACTCTCGCGGAGGCGGGTGTGGATCGAAGATCGAATCGGCGATACTACCCGCATTGTCGGACGATTTCTACGACTTTGCGGGTTCGAGCCGAGGGGCCTTGGTTGCCTAGATTCCAAAACCACTTTTGGAAATAATTTTATTCCCCTGCGCACATCTGCGTTCCCAATCACTAACGGGTCGAGTGCATCAGCCGGTCCCTGATCAATACGGGAGCGGCCAAATAGTTTAGCAGCGAATTCCCGGGCGCCGTCCGCGAACCCGCAACTCCCCAACTTCACGAAGGTGGTTTCATGCACAGGCTCTCCGCATTAATCCTCTGCTTCGCACTTGCTTCTTCCGGTGTGTCGTTCGCGCAGCCGGTGCGCAAGTACGACGACAAAGGTGCCCCGCCGTTCAAGGTGCTGAAAGAGGGCGAGAATCCGCCGCTCGACGCATACGACAATTTCGTGATCGGGCCGAAGTACATCTCGGTCCCGGAGCGGACGAAGGTCAAGGACGTTCCCGAAGGGAAGGTGCAGCAATTCGAGATCGACTCGAAGGAAACAAAGCTTTTTAACCCCGGCATCAAACGCGACAAGTTCGGCACGGTCGATCCGAAGAACCCAAAGACTCTGATCTTCGAGACCAAGACGATGGACTACAAGCGCAAGATCGGGGTTTACATCCCCGCGCAATACAAGGAAGGGACCGAAGCACCGTTCATGGTGGTTCACGACGGCCCCGGCCAGGCCAACGGCTACAAGACGATTCTCGACAACTTGATTCACCAGAAACGGATTCCGCCGATCGTCCTCATTTCCATCGCCAACGGCGGGGGTGACGCCCAGGGGCACGAGCGCGGCAAGGAGTACGACAATATGAACGGCGACTACGCCACCTACATTGAGGACGAAGTGCTGCCGCGAGTCGAGAAGACCTGCAAGGTGAAGCTGACCAAAGACCCGGACGGCCGCGCCGCGATGGGCAGCAGTTCCGGCGGCTCGTCCGCGCTCATCATGGCCTGGTTCCGCACCGACCTGTACCACCGCGTGCTGACGACCTCGGGCACGTTCGTGAACCAGGCCTGGCCTTTCGACCCCAAATTTCCGGATGGCGCGTGGGGCTTTCACGAGACGTTGATCCCCAAGGAGTCGAAGAAGCCGATTCGCATCTTCCTCTCGGTCGGGGACAAGGACTTGCTCAATCCCAACGTGATGCGCGACGAAATGCACGACTGGGTCGAAGCCAACCACCGGATGGCGAAGGTGCTGACGGAGAAGGGTTACGAGTACCAGTACCTGTTCTGCATCGGTGCGGGCCACGGCATCGGCAACGCCCAGTCGCAGTTTCTCCCGCACGCCATTGAATGGGTTTGGAAGGGGTACACGAATGTGAAGGGAAAGTAGGCTTCAATGCATTCCCGGCACGCCGATTAACTGACTTTCGTCTGGGTGGGTGACCCACCGGCATGGGCGGGTTTGGTGCATAGTTTGGTGCAGAACAGAACTGACAACTAACAAAACCCTAGGATTCTAAGTACACCCGACTGGAGTCGAACCAGTAACCTTCGGTTCCGTAGACCGATGCTCTATCCAATTGAGCTACGAGTGCCTATTTGGAATCTTACGGCGGCGATGGAGGCTTGTCAACGCGGGCCGTTTGCGAATGCGACGATGGCGGATTGGGCAAGGTGTGCCGATTGTTTTGGGGCCGGGTGCGACTCGGTCGGCGGTAAAGCCCGACCCGGGTGTTCCGGTTGGCCCGTTTGGATCGAAGGAATTGGTACTGAGCGAGAACCCTCAACACTCTCGCCGCGTCCACGCTTCATGGAGGAACGGACTGTGAAAGTACGAACTATCGGCACGCTGGTCGCAGCGATGGGCGTCTGGACCGGGTCGAACGCGACCGCCCAAGAGC
>JAYTBD010000405.1:0-4388 GCA_043737155.1 Fimbriiglobus sp.
TCAATTCGGAGTCATCATAGACCCTCCGCTGCGCCACTGTCAAGGGCTTGACAGTGGCCGTGGAGGCGTCCCCCGGAATGCCCGGCAGACCCCCCGCCGGAACGCCGTGCGGCGCACCGGGGTTAGGCTCCGACCGGCGGATGAGACTTTTTTTGCAATTCCGAAGCGAGGAGGTGTTAGGAGGCACCGCCACACTGCTGATGACAATGATCGAACTTGCAATTGACTCTTCGATAGTATTGTCGATAGAATGATAAATTATCGATATATCATTCTATCGATTTGTCGATTGATCAATTTTTATGCCTCGCCTGTTCGTTCTGGCCGAAGCGAGCGAACCCATGTTCCAGCTTTCCACATCTCGCTTTCGGAGATCGCTTTCAGCTCCTTTTCGAGTTGCTCGCGGTAGTCCGGCCGGCTGTTCGCCTCCAGCACCCGGCGCGTCTCTTCGCCCGTTTCGACGGACTGGTAGAGCGACTCGAACACCGGCTTCGAAGCGTCGCGGAACTTCGAGAACCAGTCGAGTGCCCCGCGCTGGGCCGTCGTGCTGCAGTTGGCGTACATCCAGTCCATACCCTTCTCGGCGATGAGCGGGTAGAGGCTCTGCGTCGCTTCCTCGACCGTCTCGTTGAACGCTTCGCTCGGGCTGTGGCCGTGCTCGCGGAGCACTTCGTACTGGGCCAGCCAGAGGCCGTAGATCGCGCCCATCAAGACGCCGCGCTCGCCGGTGAGATCGCTGAAAACTTCTTTTTGGAAAGTCGTCTCGAACAAGTAGCCGGAGCCGATGGCGACGCCCAACGCCAAGCAGCGATCGCGCGCTTTGCCCGTGAAGTCTTGGTGGATGGCGAAGCTGCTGTTGATGCCGCGGCCTTCGAGGAACAACCGGCGGACCGTCGTGCCGGACCCCTTGGGGGCACACAGGATCACGTCGATGTCGGTCGGTGGGATAACGTTCGTCTGGTCCTTGTAGACGATACTGAAGCCGTGGCTGAAGTAGAGCGCTTTGCCCGCCGTCAGGTGCGGCTTGATCTTCGGCCACATCTCTTTCTGCCCGGCGTCCGAGAGCAAATACTGGATGACGGTCCCCTTCGCGGCGGCCGTCTCGGGGTCGAAGAGCGTCTCGCCGGGAACCCAGCCGTCTTCGAGGCAGAGGTCGTAGGCCTTGCCGCCGGTGCGCTGGCCGACGATCACCTTCACGCCGTTGTCGCGCATGTTCAGCGATTGGCCGCGGCCTTGGACGCCGTAGCCGATGACGGCGACGATCTCGTCCTTCAGAATTTCCTTGACCTTGGCGGGCGGGTAATCGCCGCGCTCGACTGCGGTCTCGTGGTTGCCGTTCAGGTGCAGTTCTTTCATCGCGGGTTCCTCGGGGAGTGGCGGAGCGGATTCAAGGTATCGCTAAAGTATCTTGCTGTCAAGAATCTTGACGCGAAGATACTTTGGCTTTAGGGTGGTGGGATGAAACAACCCCCCGACGCGGTCGATGAACTCTTGGAGGCGTGGCGCGCGGCCCGCCCCGATCTCGACCCCGCGCCGTTGGCGACGGTCGGCCGGGTAATAGTGCTGGCGAAGCATTTGGAGCGGTCGGTCGAAGTGGCGCTCGGGAAGCACGGCTTGGCGTTGGGGCAGTTCGACATCCTCGCGACGCTCCGCCGACAAGGTCCGCGGGGGGCGCTGGCCCCGTCGCAATTATTGCAAAGCGTGATGTTGTCGTCGGGCGGGATGACGAATCGGTTGGACAAGCTCGAAGCCGCGGGGTGGATCGCGCGGAAGCAGGATGCGAACGACCGCCGCGGAGTGGTCGTCGAACTCACGGCGAAGGGGTGCAAGCTGATCGACGCGGCCACCGCGACTCGGTTCGCGGAAGCCGAGGACTCGCAACCGAAGCTGAGCGCGAAGGAGAAGGTGACGCTCGCGGATCTGCTGCGGCGGTGGTTGAATGGGATGGCCGAATAGAGCATTTTGATTTCTGTGCTTTCGGCGTGGCTGGGTCAGCGTGACTTTGTACTTCTTCGCGGATTTCCTCCCTGAGAGAGTACCATGAGGACCGGATGATGGATCACCGGCAAGTCGAGTGTGGTGGGATACTACCGATCCGCAGGTTGCCCGGACTGCGCCGAGTACCAACGATCGGCCCACGAGCCGGACGCGCCGGCGACGGACGGTCCGTTTCCGCGAGGCGGAGGCGTGCGATCGGTCCGTCGCTCACGCATTCGGCTCGGTCGATCCGCCCGCCCCTGCACTCTCGGCGACCTGCGGATCAGGAAGCGATATCAGTCGGCCTCTTCGGAGCGGAGAAGTGGGCGACTGGCTCTCCGAAACCGACCGTCGGTGACACAAACCCCCGTATGTACTCACACTCGGCGACGATGCCGCGTGACACCCGCCCCCCGCGCTGATAAGTTGAGTGGAGATTGCGAAGGACAGGAGGGCGAGCGAATGGCCGACGCGAAGACGATTCTGATCGTGGACGACGACCGCGAACTGGTCGACGGACTGCGGATGATGCTCGAACGCCAAGGGTACAAGGTCATCCACGCCCACGACGGCCACCAGGGTAAGAACACCATCTACGACAAGAAGCCCGACTTGGTGATCCTCGACATGATGATGCCGCGGATGGGCGGGTACCCGGTGCTCGAGCACTTCAAAGGCAAGGCCGACGCCCCGCCGTTCATCATGATCACCGCGAACGAAGGCAGTCGGCACAAGGCCTACGCCGAGTACTTGGGGGTCGTCGAGTACATCCGCAAGCCGTTCGCCACCGAGAAACTGATGGACGCGGTGAACCGGGCTTTCGCGGTACCCGCCCCGCCCGCCTCCGAAGCCAAAGGTGAAGCGGCCTCCGGGTAGCCCGATCTTGTTAGCCGGACGCGCAAGCGACGGTTGCCCGCACCGATTCCCAAGACCATTCATCATTCGTTTCGCGGCCGTCGCTCGCGCGTCCGGCTAACAAGATTTGAGACCCATTCGGAGTCGGCGACGTGGATGAACCCGAGTTGGTGCCCATCATCATGGGCGATGACGAAGTCCGCACCTCCGAACAACTGCGCGTGACCTGCCGGCGGCTCCTCGACGAATGCGAGAAGATCATCGTCGGCCAGCGGCCGGTGCTCGAGCAACTGATCCTCGCAATCCTCTCGCGCGGGCACTGCCTGCTCGTCGGCGTCCCCGGCCTCGCCAAGACGCTGATGATCCGCACCCTCGCCGACGGCATGAACCTCAGCTTCAACCGCGTGCAGTTCACCCCGGACCTGATGCCGACGGACATCACCGGCACGGAAATCCTGTACGACGACAAGTCCTCCGGGCAGCGCGGCTTCCGTTTCGTGCCGGGGCCGCTGTTCGCCAACATCGTGCTCGCCGACGAAATCAACCGCACCCCGCCGAAGACGCAAGCGGCCTTGCTCGAAGCGATGCAGGAGCGGCAAGTGACCGTCGGCGGGGTGCGCCACATGCTGCCGAATCCGTTCTTCGTGCTGGCGACGCAGAACCCCATCGAACAGGAAGGCACCTACCCGCTGCCCGAGGCGCAGCAGGATCGGTTCATGTTCAACATCAAGGTCGATTACCCGCTCGAAGACGACGAATGCCGGATCATCGAATCGACGACCGGCGCGGCGCGGCAGCCGGTGCAGCGGGTGATCTCCGGCCCGGAAATCCTGAGCATGCAGGAGTTGGTGTTGAAGATCCCGGCGGCGCAGTACGTCATCCGCTACGCGGCGCGGCTGGCCCGCTACACCCGGCCGAAGCCGCAGCCGGGCGAAGCCGACCCGCATCCGATCCCGGACTTCGTCAAAAAGTACGTGACGTACGGCGCCGGCCCGCGCGCGGGGCAGAACCTCATTCTCGCGGCCAAGGCCCGGGCGATTATGACCGGCCGGGCGTATGTGGCGCTCGACGATGTGAAGTCGGTGGCGCTGCCGGTGCTGCGCCATCGCATCATGACGAATTACATCGCCGAGGCCGAGGGAGTCACCCCGGATGACATCGTGGAACGGCTGTTGAAGTTGATCCCGCGCGATGGCGAAAAGTAGGGGCACCCCTTGTGGGTGCCCGGCACCGGACGCCGATGGTTGCCGAGGTGTGACGGCACGTTCGTAATGGCATTGGGCATCCGGATCAGGGCACCCACGAGGGGTGCCCCTACTAGTAGCGAACCATGCCTTCCAAACTCACCCCCGAAATTCTGGCCCGCATCGACAAGCTCGAACTCGACGCCCGGCGGGTCGTCGAGGGGTACTTGTCGGGCCGCCATCGCTCGCCGCGGTTCGGGTTCGCCGTGGAGTTCGCCCAGCACCGCGAGTACGCCCCCGGCGACGACATCCGCCACATCGACTGGAAGGTCTACGCCCGCACCGAGCGCTACCACCTCAAGCAGTACGAGC
>JAYTBD010000406.1:0-4382 GCA_043737155.1 Fimbriiglobus sp.
CGCTTACCCCCGTCGCCGCAAGTCCTGCGCGAGCGAGTCCGCGATTGCGAGGGCCTCGTATCGCTCCTCACGGACAAAGTGGACGCGGCCCTGTTCGACGTGGCACCGAAGCTCAAGGTGGTGTCCAACTTCGCGGTCGGGGTCAACAATGTCGATCTCACCGCGGCGACAGGGCGCAAGATCCCCGTGGGGAATACGCCGGGTGTGCTCACCGAGGCGACCGCTGACATCGCGGTGACACTGCTCCTCGCCGCGGCCCGGCGGCTCGGCGAAAGTTGCACCGATGCCAAGGAAGGGCGCTGGTTGACGTGGGAACCGCGCGGCTGGCTCGGGGCCGATCTCGTGGGGCGCACGCTCGGCATCGTCGGCATGGGCCGCATCGGGCACGCGGTGGCCAAGCGGTTGCACTTCGGTTGGGGAATGAAGGTGCTTTACACGGCCCGAGACCCCAAGCCGGAGATCGATGCCGAACTCGGTGCTCAGTTGGTCGGTCTGGAAACGCTGCTGGCCGAGAGCGATTTCGTTTCGGTCCACGCCGATTTGAATCCCACGACGAAAGGGATGTTCGGCACTCGTCAATTCGCCCAAATGAAGCGGAGCGCGGTGTTCGTCAACACCGCCAGAGGGCCGCACGTCGATCAGGTCGCCCTCGCCGTGGCGTTGCGGTCGGGCACTATCTTCGCCGCGGGATTGGATGTGACCGAACCCGAACCGCTGCCCGCCGATCACGAGTTGTTCAAGCTGCCGAACTGCGTGATCGCCCCGCACATCGCGAGCGCCACCCACGATACGCGCAATGCGATGGCCAAGTTGTGCGCGGAAAATCTACTAGCGGGTGTCCGAGGGGAGCGGTTGCCGAATTGCGTGAATGCATCGGTCTATGAACCGTAGGGGCACCCCTTGTGGGTGCCCTCAGTTTTGAAGTGCGGAACACTCTTCGGCATCCGGATTGGGGCACCCACAAGGGGTGCCCCAACAGTTCATAGACCGATGCATTCACGCAATTCGGAATCCGCATCGGGGCACCCACAAGGGGTGCCCCTACGATTACTTTTTCGGCAGCACCGCGATCGCGCCCGTATCGGTGATGAAGAGCGTGTTGCCCGTATTCTTATCCGTGAAGACTTCGACGCCGTACTTGTTGGCTTTGGCGAACTCGGGCACGCCGCCCGGCCGGGCCTTCAAGCTCATCGCCTTCTTCCATTCCAACCCTTGCTTCTCCTTCAGTTCCGCGGGGGCCGGTGCCACGGCGATCGAGCCGGTCTGACTGATGTAGATCAGCCCGCCGGTGTTTTCGTCCCGGAACACTTCGATGCCGAACTTCGCGGTCTTGTCCGCGACGAAGTCGGGCTCATCCGCCTTGCGTACGCGGCAGGTCAAACCGTAAAGGGCCTTGGGCGCCTTCACCTTGTCCGCTTCGGGGGCCGTCGTCGGGGCAGGGCCCGCGGCGAGCAACCCGGCTTCGCCGATGTAGATCAACCCGCCCGTGTTCTCGTCTTTGTAAACTTCGACGCCGAACTTCTTGGTGTCTTTGCCGAAGGCGTCTTCGTTCGGCCCGCGCACCTTCAACAGCAAGGCGTGGTGCCAGACGGGGCCTTTATCCTTGTTCGCCGCCGCGGTGCCGCCGAGGGCGAGGCCGCCGGTCTGGCTGATGTAAATGAGCTTGCCCGAGCCGGTGTCGAGAAACACTTCGACGCCGTACTTGGTCGTGTCTTTGGTGAACTTGTCTTCGTCCGCTTTGCGGGCGCGCATGTCGTGGGCGAATTGCCACTCGGCCTTCTTGGTCGCACCCGGTTCCCCGGCGTCGATGACCGCGAGGTTGCCCGCTTGCGAGATCGCCAATGTCGCCCCGCTCAGCGGCTCCTTGAAGACTTCGACGCCGATCTTGGGAGCCTTGTCCCAGTCGGTGTCGCCGCCCTTCCGCACTTTCAAATCGTGGGCGTAGACCCAGAGCGGTTTCGGCGCGGGCTGGGCGGAGGCCGCGGCGGCGAAGAGCATCCCGGCCGCGAGCGCGAACAAGACCCGAAGATTCATAGCGGCGATCCCGAGAAAGTAAGGAGGGCGGACTGCCCAGTTTCGGCATGATTGGAGACGGCTCTCCTTTGTCAAGTTAACACTCTCCTCCGCCCGGGGAGCGGAAAATCCGGGCGAATCTCGGATTTGATGATGAAAGCCGCTTGACCCGGTCGGAACCCGTGGTTATCAACCCGCCGCTTACACACAGTCTCTTTCGCTGTCGGCCGATCTTCGGCCGGCGCTCGAACGGACCGACCGCCCTCGGCGGCTCGCGTTCCGAGGCGGCGCGACGCACGGTCGGGGGACCGTGTTCGCATCGTCGGAGACGTGCCGGCATTCATGCTGGTCTTCGCATTCGGAGGGGAACGGAGCCATGATGTCCCAGGCGAACAAATGGGGTTGGAAGGCGCTGGCAACGCGGTTGTTGCTCGCGCCCGTTTTGATGGCCGGCCCGTTCGCGGTCCCGGCTCTCGCGCAAAAAGGAGCGGCTCCGGTCGAAGCGGGCAAGTCCCGTATCGCGGCCCCGGCGCCGGCGAAGCCTTCGGGCAACGCCGATCCGAAAGAGTTGCTCAAGCAGGGTCGCAAGGCTCTCGCGGAGGGCCGCTTCGACGCCGCCCAAGATTTCGCCCGCCAAGCGGACGCGAACAACCCGCAGGGACGCTGGGGCCTCCTCGGCGACACACCCGAGTCCCTCCTGAAGGATTGCCAGTCGGGCCGCGTCAAGGCCGACAAGGTCGAAGGCGATCGCTTGGTGAAAGAAGCCAAGGACTACTTCGGCCGTCCGACGAAGACCGAAGCCGAACGGGCCGCCAACCTCGATGAGGCCGCCGCGCGGATCGACCGCGCCTGCACGCTGTGCGGCCCGGCCGGGTTCATCGACGAACTCAACCCGTTCGCCGAGCGCCCCGAGAGCCTCAAGCGCGAGATCGACTCCGCCCGCGGGAAGATCCGCCGGACGGTCCCCGCGACCAAGGACGCCCGCGCCACGTACGCCGGTAACAAGCCGACCACGGGCTTGCCGAAGCCGACCTTCGAAGGCATCACGCTGCCGAAGGCGCTCGAAGTCGCCCCGACCACCGTCGTGTCCCAACCGATCTCGACCGGCAACCGCGCCGCCGCCGTAAAGCTGATGGAAGAAGGTCGGACGCTGTTGGCGAAGGACTTCATTCTGGAAGCCCGCGCCAAGTTCGACGAAGCCAACAAGCTGAACGTGCCGTTCACCTACAGCGAAGAAAACCCCGACCGCTGCCAGCAAGACGCCGCGGCGAAGGGCAAAGAGAAGATCGAATCCTTCAAGCGGATCGGCCAAGAGTTCGCGGGCCGCAAAGAGTTCATCAAAGCCGAGGCGAGCTACGCCGCGGCCTTGAAGCTCGCAGTCGGGCTGGGCATGCACGCCCGCGGGATCGAAACGGAACTCGCCGCGATCAAGGCGAATCAAAACATCGTCGTGGCGAGCGCGCAATTGCCGGACGCCCCGCCGCTGGGCATCGAGCCGATCGTGCCCGATTCGCCGAAGCTCGACTTCCCGACCCCGAGCCTCCCGGACGTGCCGACGATCCCCGGCGAACCGAAGATCGAGTCGCCCAAGATCGAACTGCCGAAACTCGACACACCGAAGCTCCCGCCCTTGGTCAAGCCGGTCGAACCCGTCTTGCCGCCGGCCGAATTGCCGAACGTGCCGAAGCTCCCGAAGACGGAGCCGATCAAACTGAAACCGCTCGACACGAAGGTCGTCGAAGCGAAGCCGAACCCGGGCCGGAAGCTCCTCGACGAAGCCGTCGCGGAACTCAAGAGCGGGCAAGTGGAGATGGCCCGCAAGCTGGCCACCCAAGCCCACAACGGCGACTTCGGTCTCAAAGATGAAGCGAAGGAACTGCTCCGGGAAATCGACGCCGAAATGCACACGGCGAAGAAGAAGGACGCCGCCGCGGCGTTCAAAGCCGCCTCGGAAGCCTTCAACACGAAGCAATACGACAGCGTCGAAAAGCTCCTGTACGAAATCGACCCGACACTGCTCACGGCGGAACAGGCCAAGAGCCACGCCACGATGCAGAAGATGACCTCGGCGGCCATCGCCAAGGCGAAGGAGCCGCTGCCGGGCGCCGCGCCGACCGCGCCGCCATCCACGCTCATCCCGAGCACGCCGACGGCGCAAGGCCCGAACCTCGCCGATCAGATGAAGGCGATGTCGGACGTGGAGTTCCAACAGCTCCGCTCGGAAGGTCTGCAAGCCGAATCGGTGGCTTTGGAAGCGTTCAAGAAGGGCGAGACCGACGTGGCCATCACGACGCTCACCGACTTCGTGAACAAGGTCAAAATGTCGAAGCTCTCGACCCCCCGGCAAACGCTGCTGGCCGGGCCTCCGG
>JAYTBD010000407.1:0-4380 GCA_043737155.1 Fimbriiglobus sp.
AGTGCTGCACGGCGTGGGGGCTCGCTTCGCCGAGCCACTCGGCCATCTGCCAACCGTTCTTTCGCTCGGCATCGCTCAGCAAACCGCGGATGTAGCCCAACGCCCGATGGCGGGGTTCGCTGCGCGCGAAGCGGGGCCCGATCCGCTCGCCCACCGCCGTCACTTCGTCGGCCCAACGCTCCACATCGCCCCGGTCCGGTCGTCCCGACATCGCTTGCCCCCGCCTCAACTCCTTGGCGGGGCTAGTATAGCAACTGCAACTGTAGGACTAGCTAGAGGGGCCCGAGTGGGAGCGGGGGATTTGTCCAGGGACCAGCTTGCGATCGCGCAGCTAAGTCGAGTCGGGTGACGAGCGATTGTCACCCAGACTGTCCTAACGAAGACGGCACCCGGCTCGCATTCGGATCCATGAGCCGGAGCTGGGTCTCCCACCTCAAATAGTCGACGGAACCCCGGACTTCGCTCCTTGAATTGCAGCTAGACTTCGGCTTGGGAAGGTCCGAAGCGAGAAAGGAAGAACAGAAAAGTGAGCCTTGACACCCACCCGGCCTCATAGTCGACCTAACTCAGCAGTGTGTGGATATATTTCATGGCCTCGTCGGAGTAACAATGCGTCCCTTCGCGCACCACTTTAACGACGCCCATCTGCGTGACGCACTTCAGAGAAACAGCAGCAAGTGGTTTTTGAGTAGGGGCCTATCAGTGTGTTGATGGCTTCAGTAAGGCTCTATTCGCGGGCTGGAAGCGGGCGATCAACACATTGATAGGCCACTTGTTTGCGGACGCGCCGGGTACGCCCGCTCAGCGACGACGAGCCTCCGCGAGCCGACCTTGCGGGTGGCGCGGGGTATGAGCTTCGGATTTCGTGGCATCGGGCAACTTCGGCACTTGGCCCGCCGGCACTAGAAGCACCGTTCGCACATCGGCGAGCGCCCCTCGGATGGTCTCGCCATCCGCGCGGAGCGTCAAGCGCGCGATCCCCTCGGGCAATTTGACCGTACCCACCTTCAACCACTTGTAGTTCGCCCAGGTGCCGGTACCGGCGATCTCGCCGCGCAGCGCCGGTGCGCCGCCGTCGAGCGCGAACGGATTGCCCGCCGAACCCGAATCGCAGGCGTAGTCTAAGTAGACATCCCACTCCGCAGCCTTCGACGTTTGGATCTTCCAAATGACGTGATCCTTCGCCCCGTGCCAGTGGCCGATGTTGCCCAAGTCGGTTTCGAAGGTGATCGCGTCGCCGTGGATCTCGCAGTCGGCGGCGCGGAGTGTGAAGGTTCCCCCCTCCGCGCTCACCACCTTTGGCGAATTCCCGGCCACCCGCTTCGGCGCTTTGCGCAGACCTCCGAGGTAAGCGATCAAGTCGGCCATCGCCGCCGGTGGGATGTCTTTCTCCAGACCTTCGGGCATGAGCGAGCGGCCCCTCGATTTCAGGGAATCGAGATCGGCCCGGAGGATCGTGGATTCCTTGCCATCGCCCATCCGGAGGGTGATCGCGGCGGAGGACTCGGACGCCAACAACCCCGTGACCGTGCGGCCGTCGGTGGTTGAGGCGAAGTATTCGAGGTAGCGATTGTCCAAATTCCGATTCGGATCGAGGATTTCGGCCAGCAGATAGTCGGTCGACTTATTCGCCAGCGCGGCGAGGTCCGGACCGACCTCATGACCCGTGCTTTCGAGTCGGTGGCACGCGGCGCAGGTTTTCTTGAACGCCACTTTTCCGCGCTCGGCGTCACCGGACTTGGGCATCTCTTTCCGGAAGGTGTCGATCACCCGCTGGCGATTGGGATCGGAGGTCCCCGCGAAAACCTTTTCGGCGTGCGCGCGGATATCGGCGTTCGGATGGGTCAGCAGCGCTTGCCGCACCCCTGCCGGCACCGCCGATGCGGGCAACTTCCGCGCTTGCATCGCCGCGAGCAGCTTCGGCAGCCAGGATTCCCGTCCGAGCAGAGCCGCGATGGCCCGCATCTGCAGATCGGGCGTATACCCTGCCCAACCCTTCAGGAGCTCATCGGCGGCGCGGTCGTCCCGGAGTCGCGCCAGGGCCGCGACCACGGCCACTTGCAGCGGCGCGGGATTCTGCGGGACGATGAGCGATCCGAGCGCGGCGAGATCGTCGGCCAGCAGCGCCCCGTCCCGCCCGAACAATTTCACCGCCGCCACCCGCAGCGCGACCTCCGCCTTCGCATCGACGGCGGTAGTCCGCGCCGCGGCGAGTGCCGCATCCACCCCGGCGGGCCGCTCCTTCCGCTTCGCGGAGCGGGCCCGGGCGTCGAGAAATGTGTCCACCGCCGCGAATTGCCAAGCTCGGTATTTGCCGCCTTTCCCCGCTGTGATCCGATGCAATAGAGCGCTCAACACCGGTTCGTCATCGAGGCCGACGGCGGTGGCGATCATTTGCGAGAGCAGCGGCGTTTCCACGAGTTCGGCGACTTCCGGCCGCTCGACGAACGCGCGGAAGTTGCCCTTGTGCAAACTGCTGACGACCGCGGCGAGCAAGAATGGATCGGCCCCGTGCGATCGGACCAGCATCGCGAGCGTTTCGCCCCCCTTGGCACTCTTCCACATGCCGAGCGTATAGGCCACTTGCAACCGCACTTGGGCATCCGCGTCCCCGGCCAGTTTCGACACCGACGCGGCGATTGCGGCGTCCCCATTCAAGAATGGTTCGCCCAGCCGAATCGCGTGCCGGCGCACACCGGCGTGACCGTCCGCGAGGCCGATGGCCACACTTTCCGTCGTCAGCCCGCCGAGGCGTTGGAGGGCGACCAAGGCGTGCAACCGCGCTTCCGGTCGCTTCGAGTCCCTCAAAAGTTTCATCAAGTGCGGCGAGGCGTCGTTGGCCTTCCGCCAAACCAGCAGTTCCGTAGCCATGTCCCGTTGCCACCCGTTGGGGGAATCGAGCGCGGCCACCAACCCGGCGGCATCGAGCTCGTCCAAACGCGGCCACGCCTTGGGGGCGTCACCGACGGGCCGCACGCGATAGATTCGTCCCAGGCCGGCGCCGGCGCGCGGGTCCACCTTCGCCGAGTCTGTCAGGGGAATCCAACGCGGGTGCTCGATGATGAATCGGTACATGTCCGCGATCCAGATCGCACCGTCCGGCCCGGTCGTCGCCTGCACGGGGCGGAACCAGGTGTCGGTGGACGACAGGAACTCGAGGTCCGCGTCCGCCGCCGCGCGATCGCCTCGGAACGTCGATCCGCTCGGCTTCAGCACCCGACGGTGGACCAGCAAGTTGACCGGTTCGCAGGTAAAGGCGTTGCCCGTGAACTCGCCGCCGAGCCGGTCGTCGCGGTAAATCCCGATGCCGCATGCCGCAGTGGTACGCCCGGCCGGGCCGGAGAGGGCGAAGAGCTGCGGGACGCGCGCCGGGAACAAGCGGTTCGGATCGGGGCCCGCGGGCACGCTCACCACCGGGTTGGGCGGGGCCACGTGCGGGTTGCGGCGGAGGTAGTGGTCGGCCAGGGCATAGTGCCAGCCGAGGTTCGAGTTGTCGCACCCGAACCAATCGTCCCAATCGTTCCGCACCCGGCCTTGTTGGGTGCGTCCGCTGGCCGGTTCGATCCCGCCGGCGTCCGGCTCGATGCGGAAATCGCGATCGCCGAGCGCGGTCGTCTTCCCGGTTTTGTGCGAGAGGATCTTCCCGCCGAAAAGCCCGCACGAGCCGTAGACCCACCCGTCCAGACCGTAGGCGAGGCCGTTCACGCGGGCTTGGTAGTTGTCGGTGCCGAAGCCGCTGAAGAGCTTCTTCACGACGTCGGCTTTGCCGTCGCCGTCGGTGTCCTCGGCGTACAGGATGTCCGGGGCGGCGGTGATGAGGATGCCCTTTCGCCACGGGAGCACGCCGGTGGGGAAGGGGAGGCCGTCGAGGAAGGTCGTGGCCCGGTCGAAGATGCCGTCGCCGTTCGCGTCTTCGAGGAATCGAATCCGGCCCCCCGGTTCGAATTTGCCGGTCTTCCCGCTCGGGTAGTCGAGCATTTCGGCGACCCACAGCTTGCCGTCGGCCCCGAACGCCATCGCCACCGGATCGGATACGAGCGGCTCGGCCGCGACCAGATCGACCGCGAATTTCCCGCTCGTGCGGATCGCGCCGAGCGACTGCTGCGGCGACATCGGCTTGCTGCCGCCCGTCTTCGTCGGGTCGAAGGCCGATGCGAATCGCGGGGTGAGTTGAGCCTTCACCTCGCGGACGATTCTGTCTTCCAACCCCGGCTGGAACGGCGCCGGCACGTCGTAGTAGACCATCGCCCCGCCCCCCTCGTAGCCCCCCTCTTTCAAGATGCGCTCGGACGGGATGTAGCACGGGTTCGCGTTCGCATAGGCGGTGATCCAGACCCGGCCCCGGTCGAGTTCGCTCTTCAACCGCGCGGCGTAGTCGAC
>JAYTBD010000408.1:0-4379 GCA_043737155.1 Fimbriiglobus sp.
TGCACGGCCCGCACGGCCCGGTGCTGCCCATCTCCCAGAAGTTGTCCTTCTTGTTGCCGAGGTGAATGTGTCCCTCGAGCACGCCGACGGACTTCCACAGGTCGGCCGCTTCATCGTCGCGCGGAATGCCGGCGACCGGATCGCCTTCGAACACGGTCACATGCAGCCGCGTCGGGTCGAGCTTCCAAACCTTCGTGAGCAGCTCCCACGCCCAAGTGATCGCCTCTCGTTTGAAGTAATCGCCGAAGCTCCAATTGCCGAGCATTTCGAAGAAGGTGTGGTGGTACGTGTCCTTGCCGACGTCGTCGAGGTCGTTGTGTTTGCCGCCGGCGCGGATGCACTTTTGAGAATTGACGACGCGCGGGAACTTCGGCTTCTCGGTGCCGAGGAAGTAAGGTTTGAATTGGTTCATGCCGGCGTTGGCGAAGAGCAGAGTCGGGTCATCGTGCGGCACGACGGAACTGGACGGCACGAAGGTGTGCCCGCACTTGCCGACGAAGAAATCGAGAAACTGCTGGCGGACTTCGCTCGACGAGGGCATGGACGATCCTGTTCTGAACGGGAGGAATTCAAGCGCGCGATTGCCAAATCTTCGGGTTGCGGCTGGTGTGAAAGACGGACACGATGCGGATCGTTGAAGCTTCGATCCGGTAATAAACGACGAATGGAAAACGGATCACTCGCGCCCGCCGGGTATCGCGCAGTACGACACCGTGGCGCTTGGGCTGCGCGAGGATCCCGAGGATGACAGCTCGGATTGCCCCGGCGAACTCGTCGCCCAAACCGAACTGACGGTTCTGGTAAAAGTCGTAAGCTTCGTCGTATTCGGATGTGGCTTCCGGATCGAAGACGAGAGTGGGTTTCATGAGTGCCAGCGCGCTCTGGCGTTTTCGAGCACGACTTCCCACGGAGTTCCGCGATTTGGATCGGCATCCGCCAGCGCCAAACGCCGTTCCAACTCGGCCTTCAATTCCGGCGAAATGTCCGTGTCGGCTTCCAGTTCATCGTGGATGTTATTCCACATCGCCTGCGCCAGGGCGAAGCGGTCCTCGAAGCTCAGTTTGTCCACGCCGAGTTCGGCCAAGGTCGGAGGCATGTCGATACTCCTTGATTCGCTCCCAGTTTAGCACCGCCCATCCATTGCGGCTATCCGGGTGAACCCGTTCCGTCCGGCGGATGAAGAATTCCCGACTTTTCGAATTCGGTATTTGACCGGCGGGGGCCGGTCTTGTAACTTGCCACAGCCCACGGGGTGTACCAGTTTCTCAAACCTCTATTCGGAGACCGCCAGCATGGCCCGCGAACGCGACGACGATTACGAAGACGATGCCGACGCCGATGAACGCCCTTCGCGCCGGCGCGGCGGGAGCGGTGTCGTGGACAAGCCGGGTGGCATGGATGGCTTCATGGGCAATTTGCCGATAGTCATCATTGTCTCGATTGTGGTAAGCCTCTGTTGCTCTTGCATCCCGATCATCCTCGGTGGAGTCGGATTGGCGACCACGAAAACGCCCGAAGGCAAAAGAGGATCGATGATCATGCTCGGGATCGGTCTCGCTTTCTTACTTCTCGGCGTCATTCTCCAAGTTGCTGGTGTGATCGACGCGAAGCAGTTCCAAAAGTAAATGGCCGACATGGATTCCAAGAAGGCCCGGTTGCGATTCACGGTCCGGTTCGGTCTGTTGACCGTACTCGGGCTGGGACTCGCAGCCGGGCTCTACTTTGTGATGCTCAATCCCCCGACGGATGACAGCTACTACCCGAAATGCACCTTGCATTCGACCACGGGCCTGCATTGCCCCGGTTGCGGATTGACCCGCTCGGTCTACAGCTCGCTCCACGGCGAATTCGCCCAAGCCATTGCATACAACGTTCTGGCTCCGATTCTGATTCCGATTCTCATCTTCGGTGTTCTCCGCGGGCTGTGGTTCACATTATTTCCCGCCGCACGGTGCGCCGGTCCCCGCAAATCAACTCCTCGTTTGCTCCGATGGTACCCGGTCATTCTCGCCGCGGTGCTCATCCTCTTCGGGGTTCTCCGCAACATCCCCGTCTATCCGTTGGAACTCCTCGCGCCGCACGAACTCACCCCGTGATTTTTCGCACCGCTTCCTGTACCACCCGCAACGGCACGCCGTGCTCCCGGGCGACGCGGGCGCAGTCTTCGTACTCCGGGGTCGCGATTTCGTGACCCGGCCGCCGACCGCGTTTGATCCGCACCTCGCCCCACGGCGTCGTCACCGTGGCCGATTCGCGTTCGAGAATCGTCCGCTCCGCCCGCGTCCGGCGGATGCCGAAGGTGCCCGTCTCGCGGAATAAAATCTCTTCCAACTCCGCGACCTTGGATTCCTCCGCGATCGCCGTCAGCAACACTCCCGGCCGGTGCTTTTTCATTTGGATCGGCACCGCGAACACATCGAGTGCCCCGGCCGCGAAGAGCCGTTCGATGGCGAAGCCGATCACCTCCGGGCTGCAATCGTCGAGGTTGGTTTCCAACACCGCCACGGCGTTCGCTGACACCCCCGTGTCACCGAGGAACAGCCGGAGGATGTTCGGCTGCTCGATGAAATCTTTCGTGCCCGCCCCGGTGCCGATGGTGTGGATCGTCATCGCGGGGGTGTCGGTGTATTCGCTCACCACGCTCGTGAGGATCGCCGCGCCTGTCGGTGTCGTCAACTCAGTCTTGATAGCCGACTTCGCCAACGGCACGCCCTTCAGCAATTCCACCGTCCCCGGCGTCGGCACCGGCATGATCCCGTGGGCGCATTGGATCGTCCCGCTCCCCGTCGGCACCGAAGAACTCGTGAATTTCTCGACGCCGAGGAGATCCAATCCCACGGCCGCGCCGACGATGTCGGCGATGCTGTCGAGCGCCCCGACCTCGTGGAAGTGCACGCGCTCGAGCGGCATCCCGTGGGCCACCGACTCGGCCACCGCGACCTTGCGGAAGATCGCCGTGGCCAACGCGCGCTGCTTCGGCGTCAGTGCCCCCTTCGTCAAGATCGCTTCGACATCCGGGAGGAACCGATAATCCTCCTGGTCCTTGGCGTGGATGGTCGCCTTGGTCGCCGCGAACCCGCAGCGCTTCACCTTTTCGATTTGGAGTTCGATGGGAAGTCCGAGCGAAGCCAACGCCGCGCGGATGGCGTCGGCGGACACACCCGCATCGAGGATCGCCCCGAGGACCATGTCGCCGGAGATACCGCTGAAACAGTCGAAATGGGCAACGCGCATGGGAGTGGACCAAGGCCAGAAAGAATTTTTACCGCGGACAGACATCTGCGGTGAACCCCGCTCAGTTCCCGACACCGGTGAACATTCGGAGTTCCGAGTTCTCGTCCCTGAACTCGGAACCCGAAACCGACACCGTCCCTAGTCCGTTCCTATCCTTGGGAACGCCGACCAGCTCCGATCCTGGAACTGTTTCAACGCGGTTTCAATCCCGCGGCCAAAGTGCGTTTCCGGCCCGGCCCGCGCGGGATGCTCAGTTTCTTCTCCGTCGGCTTCGGTCCGAACTCCGGCTGGACCGCTTGCAACCGGTCGCGGATCGCCTCGGTGTATTCCTCCGACAATTCCACCCCGAGGAAGCGCCGGCGCAAGCGCTTGGCGACCGCGAGTGTCGTGCCGCTGCCGGCGAACGGATCGAGCACGATGTCGCCGGGATTGCTCGACACCGAGATGATCCGTTCGAGAACGGATTCGGGCATTTGGCAAGGGTGGAGCTGCGTGCGCTCTTTGAACGTCCCGCAGACGCGGTTCAAGTGCCACGTGTCCGAGTCTTCGCGGAAGTGCTCCACCGATTCTTGCGGTCGCAGGACCCAAGTATCGTCGGGCAGCTTGCCGACGGGGTTGGCGCGCCGGTCGGCGTACATCGTCTGCCGGGCCGAGGGCACCCGCACCGGATCGGGGTTGAAGGTGAAGCTTTTGGCGTCGGCCACATAATAAAAAATGTGGGCGTGGCTGCGGCTGAACTTCTTCGTGCACGACACGCCGAAGGTGTAGTGCCAAATGATCCAGTTGCGCATCGTGAAGCCGAGGGCGTCGAGGCGCACCTTCATCTCGGCGGCGTATTCATCGCCGATGGCGACATAGAAGCTGCCGGTCGGTTTCAAGACCCGTTTGACGGCGGCGAGCCAGTCGTCGGTCCATTTCAAGTAGTCGGTTTTGCGCCGGCTATCTTGGTAAATATCGTACTCGTACCCGATGTTGAAGGGGGGGTCGGCGAAGGCCAAGTCCACGCTTCCTGCGGGTAGTCCGGTCAACTGCTCCACGCAGTCGCCCCGGAGAATTTCGTCCCAAACCATGTCGTCTCCACTGTGTCATTCTTGACTCTTTTGCGAGATTACCGGGTTCCGAAAATAGCGCAAGCGCAAGATCGG
>JAYTBD010000409.1:0-1694 GCA_043737155.1 Fimbriiglobus sp.
GTTGAAACCTTCCGCCCGACGCCCCGCCCTCGGCCACTCCTCCCCGGATTGGTGGCTGATGACCAAGAAGTTTCTGCGCCACGGCACGAGCATCGCCTCCTTTTCGCCGAGCCAGCGTTTCCTCGCGCGCAAGATCATTTCGGGGATCGACTACGACAAGGCGAAGTGCATCGTCGAACTCGGCGCCGGCACCGGCCCCGTGACCGCCCAACTGCTCGCCCGCGCCAAGCCGCACACCAAAGTCATCGTCGTCGAACTCGACCCCGATTTCTGCGCCCGCCTCCGCCACAAGTTCCCGAATGCCGACATCGTCGAAGGGGACGCCGCCAAGCTCGAGCAGCTCCTCGCCGCCCGCGGCATCCCGGCCGTGGACCACGTCATTTCCGGATTGCCGCTGCCGAGCTTCCCCGCCCCGGTGCGCGACGCGATCCTCGCCAGTTCCGCGAAGGCGTTGGCGCCGGATGGCACCTTCCGCCAACTCACGAACATGCCGTACATTTATTGGAAGCTCTACAAGCGTTACTTCGACGAAGTGAAGTTCAAATTCGTGCCGCTGAACATGCCCCCGGCGGGGGTCTATTTCTGCCGGGGCTACAATAGGATGGGTGCTTGAAGCCGAGCATGGAATGATGTAGGGGTGCCCCTTACCGTTTGCCGACGCAACCTCCAAACCATGAGGGCACCCACAAGGGGTGCCCCTACAAATCAATCGCTCAGATTCCCCAAGTAATCCTCGTACGCCTTGCGGGCCTTGAACTCATCGGCCATGAGCTTCTTCTGCTGCACCGTCAGGGCGTCCATCTCCTTCTCTTGGGCGCTCAACTTCTTCAGGTACTCGCCGTAGACTTCCGCTTCCTTGGGCGTCTCGCGGAGGTTGTTGCGGATGCGCGTCTGGTCCGCCGTGATGCGGGCGATGTCGGCGCCGACTTGGCGCAGGTCGCGCGTCACGGTGTCCCACGATCCTTTGATCGACAGCGCGGCCTTCAGCTTGTCCTTCAACGCCGGCGATGGTTCGCTCAGATTGATCACGAAGCGGATCGTGTCGTCGTTCGAGTTCGACAGGATCATCTGCTCGCTCTGATCGCGCTCTTCGGTCACCTTGAACTCGGCGTTGGCGCCCGCCGCGATCTTCTTCTCGAAGCGGTAGAGCGCTGCGAGTTCCTCGATCGGCTTGTCGGTCTCGACGAGCTTGAACTGCTGGTTCGTCCGGTTCGGGTGCTCGATCAACAGCGTGCGATCGGTATCGCTCTTGTTGGTGATCTTGTACACCTTCTCCTCGCGATTGCGACGGGTGATGTGGATGATTCCCTTGTTCGACTTTACACTCGTGATCTTCGAACTGCCGTTGGGCACTTGGACGATCACATCCGTCGCGAGGTCCACGGCGTACGCGATGAGGCGCTCGTCCTTCGGCGGCGTGTCGAGCAGCCGCGCATCGCCGGCGTAGGTGCTGCCTTCGAACACCGTGACCGGCCCTTGTGACAAGTGCGAACCGCTGGTGTTCTTGAACTTCAAACCGAGCAGCGGGTGCTTCGCTTGCACCGCCGGGTTGTAGATGCTCACGCGCGAACCTTCGATGTCCTTGCCGACGATGGGCAAGAGTGCCGACTTCTGGCGGGCCAAGTTGACGGGGTGGTCGATGGCGTACTGGAAGAAGTCGCCGAGCTTGGACGCGGTCGCCGCGGAGGCGACGG
>JAYTBD010000410.1:0-4376 GCA_043737155.1 Fimbriiglobus sp.
ATAATCCGCAAAATTCCTACAACCCATCCAATTTTAGCTCCGTCGATACAAAAGCGCAAGCCGAAGTGGAATTATAAACCGAATTCGATTTGGTGTGCCATCCCGACCCCGAAGCGCGTTTACCAGTATCGTTTCGGCGTTATTTGAGGTTTTTCGAGGGTGGTGCGGAAGTCGGAAACGCAAGATGACTCTCCAATTGGCGGTTTGGGCAGTTGAGCTAGCCCGGAGGCGGGCAAATGGCTAAATTCACCCTCCGTGCCCGGCCGCGCATCGCGTCCGGCGCCGAACCCTCGGACCGGGCGAATGTTTCAGCATTTGAAGGCCATCTGGACGTTCCGCTATTTCTGGCTCTCCCTCGTCAAGATGGATCTGGTCACGCGCTATCGGCGGTCGGTGCTCGGCATCGCGTGGTCCTTGCTGACCCCGCTCGCCATGACGGCGGTGTTCTGCGTCGTCTTCAGCGAGTTCAACTCGCCGATCAACGACCCCGGCGCGTGGCGCACTTACGCCCAGCGCACGCTCGCTTCGATGGCGGTGTGGGAGTTCTTGAAAAACACCCTCGTGCAGGGATGCCGATCGTTCTTGCAGAACGAGGCGTACATCCGGCTCAGCCCGCTGCCCTTCGGGATCTATCCCCTCCGCACGGTGATGGGCAATGCGATCCACCTGTTGATCACGCTGTCCGTCTTGGTCGTCATCGTCGCGGTGCTGAGCCCCGTATACGTCCGCCCGAACATTTGGGCCGCGGTGCCCGCGATCCTCTTGGCCATGCTGTTCGGCTGGGGGATCGCGACGATCGCCGCCTTCGCGACGTCGTACTTCCACGACGTGTCCCACCTCATCGAAGTCGCGGCGCAGGCCTTCTTCTTCCTGACGCCGATCATCTACGGGCGGGACCAACTCGAAAGCCGGCAAATGGGGTGGTTCGTCGATGTGAACCCCGTTTACGTGTTCATCGAGATCATCCGCGATCCGATCGTGTTCGACACGCTGCCCGACTTGGATCGCTACGCCTACGCCGGCGGGTTGACGGTCGCGAGCGTCGGTTTGGCGCTCGGCACCATCGCGTGGTTGCAGAAACGGGTCGTGTTCCAACTTTGAAAGCGGGGGTGGATCGAAGCATGGCGCGGATCGAGTTGAAAGATGTCAACGTCACGTTTTCCCTGCGGAAGACGACGCGCGTGACGCTGAAAGAATACCTGCTGAAGGGGCTGTTCCTGACGTCGGTGAACCCCGTCGTCACGATCCACGCCTTGAACGATCTCACGTTCACGCTCGTCGAAGGGGAACGCCTCGGCGTCATCGGCCACAACGGGGCCGGGAAGACGACGTTGCTGAAGATGCTCGCGGGGGTCTACGCCCCGAAATCGGGCACGCGCATCGTCGAGGGCAACATTTGCTCGCTGTTCGACATCTCCGTGGGGTTCGAGGGCGAAGCCACCGGGTGGGACAACATCAGCTACCGCGGCTACCTCCAAGGGGAAACGCCGCGGACGCTCAAAAAGAAGCGGCAGGAGATCGCGGACTTCTGCGAACTCGGCGAGTTCCTCAACATCCCCGTCCGCTACTACTCCGCCGGGATGCTCGTCCGTTTGGCCTTCGCCATCGCGACGGCGACCGAGCCGGAAGTGCTACTGGTGGACGAAGTGCTCAGCGTCGGCGACATGGCGTTCCTCCAAAAGGCCAAAGAGCGAATGCGGCAGATGATGCGGAAATCGAGCCTGATGGTGCTGGTCAGCCACGATCTGAGATCGATCCAGGAGTTCTGCACGCGGGCGGTCTGGATGGAGCACGGCCGCGTGATGCTGGACGGTGCACCGGAGGATGTGGTCGCCGCGTACCAAGCGAGCGTCGCCGCCGCGGCCGCCGCATAACGGGGCCGGAGATGACCCCGTACTTCAGCGTGCTCATCGTCAATTTCAACGGCGCGTCGTTCCTCGCGGACTGCCTCGGGGCCTTGGCGACGCAGACGTTTCCCCGAGACCGATTCGAAACGATCCTGATCGATAACGCTTCGAACGATGGATCGCTGCACCTCGTCCGCACCGAATTTCCCGACGTGCTTGTGATCGCGGAAACGAGCAACACCGGTTTCGCGGGCGGGAACAACCTCGGAGTTCCATCCGCGCGCGGAGAGGTGATCGTCCTGTTGAACAACGACACAATCCCCGACCCGTTCTGGCTCGAGGAACTGCACCGCGCGATCGCAGCGAATCCGGGCTGCGTCGTCGGTAGCAAGCTCGTGCTGGCCGGGGAACCGGGCAAGATCAACAGCGCCGGTTTGTTTCTGCTGCGCGACGGTCGCGGGGCGGATCGCGGCTACGGGCAAGTCGATGCGGGGCAGTTCGAAATGGGGGGCGATGTCTTCGCCGCCTGCGCCGCGGCCGTGGCCATACCCCGCGCGCTGCTGCGCGAACCGCTGTTCGACCCGGACTATTTCCTGTACTGCGAAGATCTCGAAGAAGCGTGGGCGGGGCAGCTCGCCGGACGGCGGACGGTGCTCGCGCCGCGCTCGGTCGTCCGGCACCGCGTCGGCGCCTCGGCCGGGGATCGCTCGCCGCTGTTCTGGTACTACGTCGAACGCAACCGCACCCTCAACGCACTCCGCCACGGGGATCCGTTTCTGATCGCGTATTCGCTCGCCGGTCTGCTCGTTCGTGCGCTGCGCGCCTCGGCGATGTTCGCGCTCCGGCACCCGGCTCCGAAGTACCGCCGGGAGTCGGTGATCGCCGTTTGGCGAGCGCTGGCCTCCGTCCTCGTGCGGGCACCCGGCACTCTCCGCGCGGGGCGAGCCTGATGCGCGTCCTCATCAATGGGCTTTCCACGCTCAAGGCCAAGACGGGCGTCGGGCATCACATCGCCGATTTGCACGCCGCGCTGAGTGCGGCGGAGCCGGGTTCTGAATTTACTCTCTATCCGGGTGAAATGCTTGGTGCCTGGGCGAAGGGGAGGGCATCGAAGTCGAAAGGGGTGAGCGAGTCGACACCGCCGAGATCACCGAGCTTGGGTACGCGATGGCGTCGGGGGGCGTTCGGCGCGGGTTTGGCGACGGCCAAGCTCGGCATCCGCGCCCACTTCGCCGCCTATTCCCGGCACTACCCGTTCGACCTTTACCACGAACCGAACTTCGTCCCGTTACCCACGGCCCTGCCGACGGTGATCACGGTCCACGATCTCTCCGTGCTGAAGTTCCCCGACTGGCACCCCGCCGAGCGCGTGAGCTATCACAAGCGGCATTTCTTGAAAGGGCTCGAACGCGCCGAGCACGTCATCGTCGTGTCGGAATCGGTGCGGCAAGAAATGATCGTCGAATTGAATTGCCCGAGCGCCCGGGTGTCGACCGTCCACAATGGGATCGGTTCGCAGTTCGTCCCGCTGCCGGTACTCACCGTGGAAGCCGCCCGGCGCGACCTCGGACTGCCGGCGAAGTTCTTCCTTTGCGTTGGGACGGTCGAACCCCGGAAGAATCTCGGCGCAGTGCTCCGCGCGTTCATCGATTTGCCCGCGGCAGTCCGCGAGGAGTGCCCGTTGATTCTCGCGGGGCCGTGGGGCTGGCGCGCCGATGCCGACCGCGGGCTATTCGAAGGCCCCGGCCGCGCAGCCGGGGCGCGGCACCTCGGGTACGTCCCCGCCCATCAACTCCCCGCGCTTTACAACGCAGCCCGCGTGCTGCTCTACCCGTCGCATTATGAGGGCTTCGGGTTGCCCCCCGTCGAGATGCTCGCCTGCGGCGGCGCTGTACTCGCTTCGACCGCGGCTGCGCTCCGAGAAGTGATGGGGCCGGTCGGCGAACTCATCGAACCGCACGACGTGAGCGGATGGCGGGCAGCGATGAATCTGGCGGCGACCGATGACGAATACCGCGCTTCGTTGGCCCATGGTGGAATCGAACATGCGCGCCGGTTTAATTGGCAACGGGCCGCGAGCGAGACCCTCGCCGTTTACCGGAAAGTGTTAGGGCGTCGTCCGGAATAAGAGGATCGTCGCCACGGCGTTGAACAGCCCGTGGACTACGACCGCGGGGACAATGCTACCGGTGCGGGCGGTGAGATAGCCGAGGCCGAGTGCCAGCACAAACAGCGGGATCGGACTCGGCCAGACCGAGGAATGGGTCGCGGCGAAGAACAGGGATGTCGAGACGATAGCCATGATTGTTCGACGCGGGTAACGCTTCGGAAGCGCGTGGCACCCCGCCAGTAGCAAAGTCCCCACCGCGACGAACACCACCGCCCCGTATCGGGGGTCGCTCCAGTCCCCGGCGGATTGAAACGCGAATGCCAATGCCCACACCGCGAGAAGCCAAGGACGATAGGGCGCCCGCATCACCCACGGAAGCAGAAGTCCGCGGAAGAAGTATTCCTCGAACCACGGCGACA
>JAYTBD010000411.1:0-1693 GCA_043737155.1 Fimbriiglobus sp.
TTCGCTTGCAGCCCGAGGATGATTTCGGGTGTGAACATCGCGGGCGGTTCGGCGATGGGCCGGCCGTGCAATTTGAGAAGGCTCACCTCGTGGTCGAAGCCGGGGTAACCCATTTCGATGCGGAGGAGGAAGCGGTCGAGTTGGGCCTCGGGCAGCCGGTAAACGCCTTCTTGCTCGACGGGGTTTTGCGTCGCCATCACGAGGAACGGCCGGGGCAGGGGCAGCGTCTGACCGTCCACCGTCACCTGGTATTCCTGCATCGCTTCTAGCAGCGCGGATTGGGTCTTCGCCGGGGCGCGGTTGATTTCATCCGCGAGCAGCACCTGGCAGAAAATCGGCCCCTTCCGCAAAACGAAGTCGTTGGTGTTGCGGTCGAAGATCGAAGTGCCGGTGACGTCCGATGGAAGAAGGTCGGGGGTGAATTGCACGCGCGAATAATCGCATCCGAGCAGGCGGGCGAAGACTTTGGACAATGTCGTCTTCGCAACGCCCGGCACCCCTTCGAGCAAGACGTGCCCGCTGGCCAAGAGGGCGATCAGCAATTGCTCGGTCACGGCGTCCACGCCGACGACCACGGTCGCCACTTGGGCTTGGACTTCGCGCAGCAGTTTGCTGGCTTGCGCGGCCAACTCGCGGGCGGGGCCGGTTTCGGCGGTTTCGGGCGGGGCATTGTCGGGCAAAGCGCGGCTGGCGACGGAAGGTCGGGCGGTCATGCGGCTCCTTCGGAGTCGGTGCGAACAACAGGACTGGGGGCGAACCGCCAACGGTCGGCCTCCGCGGCCGAGCGCACGGCCGCGAGAATCGGCTCGAGTTCTTTCCACTTGGTATACGCCAGCGGCTTGTCCGCATTGTCGGCGACCTCATCCCAAAGTTGCCGGACGCTATCGATCAGGTACTGACGGCTGCGCCCGGTCGCTTCGATTTTCGGGCGGCGCCCGCCGACGTCGCTATCCAAGAACCCGCGCTCGCGGAAGAGGAGCAGGACGTATTCGGTGAATGGCGCGCGGAAATCGTTGCCGCGCAGGAGTTCCAACCGGCGGTGCGTGAACGAACCGAGCGGCACCTCGTTCCCGAGTCGGAGCGGATCGACGGGAATCGGTTGATAGCTACGGTCTTGGCGGTTTTTCCAAATCCGACCGCGGAGGAGCACGCTCGCGAAGATCAGCACGATGGCGACTACGACGCTGACGATGGCGATGTAGAGTCGCAGGTTGCGGGAGAGTTCGTTTTTGAAGGAGTCGTTGTCCTCGATCCGAGTCAGCACTTCGCTCAGCATTTTGGAACCGCGCTCTTGGAACTTGCGGTCCATCGGATCGGGCAATCGAGGCGCGGGCAGCGGTGGGATCGGCGGCGCCCCCGGTTGGTTCGACACCCGAGAGAAATCGAATTCGTCGAAGCGGGTTTGCACGACCCCGTCTTCGATGAACAGACAGAATTTCCGTTTCTCCGGTCCCTGAAGCCACGGCACCAGTCTCACGGCGAAGGCGAAGTTATCGGTCGGGTCGCGGTCCGCGGAGGAATAGAGCATGTCGTTCGACAGCACGCTCTGGTCGGCCATGACGAGGCAGCGGAAGGTGTCGCCGTCACGGCCCGCACCCGCGGCGGCGAAGCTGTCATTCAGCTTGAGCCGGAGGGTAATATTGCGACCGGTGTACCGCGCGGTCTCGGGCAATAGACCGACGCGAGACTGCGC
>JAYTBD010000412.1:0-4373 GCA_043737155.1 Fimbriiglobus sp.
GGAACAACTCCATCAGGGGATCGGGTTCGTCGGAGTCGTTCATCGCAACTTCACCCGCAGCGCTTCGAACAACCGCTCCTCGTCGAGCAGGCCCACCGATCGGTTCTCCCACGCGAAGACACCGCGGATGAGGTGGCTCGCGGCGCGGCCGATGGTCGCCGGCGGCGCCGCGAGATCGGCCTGCGGCAACCGGTGGACCCGCTCGACCGTATCGACCGTGAGCACCCACCGCTCGGAATCGCGCCGCACCACCAGCATCCGCTCGGCCCCCGACGCCTTCTCCGCGACCGGCGCGGGGAGGCCGAGGATTTTCCAGAGGTGCGCGCAGAGCGTCAACTCGCCGCGGATATTGACCAGGCCCGCGAGTATCCCGGCCCGGTGCGGCACGCGGTGGATCGGCTTCGCGACCGTCACTTCGACCAAAGTCCGCAGCGGCAACGCCAACCATTCCTCCGCGAGGCGGAAGATCAACAACCCGACGAGATCGGCGTCTTCTTCCTCGATGGGCCGCGCGAGGCGTTCGGTCCATTCGTCCGCATAACCCGGCGGCGAAGGGGCATCGAGGAAGCGCCGGCCCGCCGCGGAGAAGACGGCGCAGTTCTGGCAGTGCACCACGGGCGGCAACAGCGGGCAACTGCGGTCGCCGCGGACGCCGATGTGGTTCCAGCAATCGGAGGGGGTGCCCGGTGGCGGGCCGGCGAGCGTGGGTAACGGGATCACGGGTTCGCCTCCTGCGCCGGCAGCCGGTCGAGCCGAGCGCGGAACATCCCGGCCTGTTCGATGTCGCGCTGCGCTTCGGCGAGCAAGAGCGAATGCGTGAGCGCGTCGCGGTGATGGGGATCGAGGTACAGGGCTTTGCGGAAGGCGTCGCCGGCGGATTCGGGTTTGCCCCCGGCGCCGAGGACGATGCCGAGCAAGCAGTACGCTTCGGCGCTGGGGGCGACGGCCACGAGCGTCCGGCATTCCACCAGCGCTTCCGCCAAGCGGCCGGCGTCGGCCAGCTTCTCGGCTTTCGACAAACTGGGCGGCCCGGCGAGTCTCGCGCTCGGTGACATCGGCTTGACAGTACGGGAGACGACCGGCGCCGGAGCGGGGCGCGGCAGCAATTCGGACTTCGGTGCGGACAGTGTCCGCCGACGGAAGAGAAAGCAACCCTCCGGCCCGACCGATTCGAACTGCGAACCGGACAGGTTCCCCGCCTCCGCATGTCCGACCCCCAGCGTCCCGTCCGGTGCGAGTAAGCGGTCCAACGTATCCAGTGCGGCCCGCCGCGCGGCCGGGGTCAGGTAGATCATCAGATTCCGGCACAGCACGAGATCGTACCGACCGGCCGGGACCAGCGTCGAGGGGTCGAGCAAATTGCCGACGCGGAAGCGGACCCGCCCTCGGATCGAAGCATTCAATTCGCCGAACCCGTCCGACGTTGCGAAGTGGCGTGCGCGGAGTTCCGACGGCGTCTCGCGGAAGGAAAATTCGCGGTAGCGACCGACGCCCGCGGCGGCGATCGCCGTACTGGACAGGTCGATGGCGTCGATGCTCCAGAGCGGCGGTGACAGCCCGCTGTCGGTGAACGCCATCGCGATCGAGTAGGGTTCTTCGCCGGTGCTGCACGGCAGACTCAGCACGCGGAAAGGCGTATCGCCGCGCTCGTGCGCGAGCTTCACCAGGGCGTCGTAGATCTTGCCGCCGCGGAAGAACCACGTTTCCGGGATGATGATCGCGTCGATCAACGCTTGAAATTCCAGAGGATCGCGGGCCAAACGCCCGGCGTACGCCGTCTCGTCCTCGGCGTTGAGCAACCGCATTCGCTCGGCCACCGCGTTCGGAACCGCCGCCGTCCCGAGGGAGTCGGGTTGCAGGCCGGTCCGCGCGGAGATCAGTTCCCGGATGCGGGCGAGGTTCATCGCAGCACCTCGGGCGGCGGGTTCCACAGCCGCTCGCGGTCGGCCGGGGGCAGGAGTTTATCCGGATCGAGCAAGCGGAAGATGCCGAGTTCGTCGGTGATGACCGTGCCGAGGCCGATGCCGCCGGGGGTGAGGGTTTGCGCGATCGTGGAGAAGCCCGCGCTCAGCGTCCGCAACTCCGAGACTCGGCTCGTCAGCAAACCCAGCAGCCGTTCGACGCCGGTGTGCGGGTCGGTCTGCGGGACCAAAATGATCCGGCTGCTCAGATGCTGCGGGCAGGGCCCTTGACCCGTGAGGTCGTGCAGGTCGATGACGGGGACGACCATGCCGCGGAAGACGAAGACGCCGGCGAGCCAAGGGGGACCCCCGTGGAGGGGCTTCAAGCGCACCTGCGGCACGACCTCGCGGACGGTCTGGATATCCAGCCCGACGCGTTCCGACCCGATTTGAAACGTGAGGACGAGCATGGCCGCGGTCACACTTTGAAGGAGGCGATCTCGGCGTTCAGTCGTTCGATGGAGCTGCGCAAATGGGCGGTGGCGCGGTTGAATTCGTCGAGCGCCGACGCCGTCAGCCGGATGTTCGCGGCCATGTGGCCCATCGCCTCGTCGATCTGTTCCGCCCCGACGGTCTGATTGCGCATCCCCTCGTTGACGAAGCGGAAGCGCTCGCCCAGGCCGGAGACCTCGGTGATGATCTGCCCCGTCTGCCCGTTGATTTCGGCGACCCGGCCGACGCTCGAGCGCACCTGTTCGCTGAACTTGTCCATCTGCATCACCCCCGACGCGACGGCTTCCTGCATGAGCCGCACCATGCTTTCGATGTCGAGGGTCGCCACGGCGGTCTGGTCCGCGAGCCTGCGGATTTCGCGCGCCACCACGAGGAACCCGCGTCCGAACTCCCCGGCCTTCTCCGCTTCGATCGCCGCGTTGATCGAGAGCAGATTCGTCTGGTCCGCGACTTTGGTGATCGTGACGACGACCATGTTGATGGTGTCGGCCTTCTCGCGGATCGTCGCCAACTTCGCCGAGATCGACGCCGTCGATTCGACGAGTTGCCCCATGGTTTGTTCCATCGCCACGAGGCGCTCGCGCCCGGCGACGGCCAAGGTCGCCGTGTGATTGGCGCGCCCGTGGACGTCGTCCATCGTCGTCGAAAGTTCCCGGCCCGTCTGCGTGATCTCGCGCACGGAGGCGGCGATCTGAGTGCCCGAGGAATTCAACCCGGCCACCGCCCCCTGCTGCTGGTGGGCGGTGGCCGAAATTTGCGACGCCGTGGCCAGCACTTGGATACTCGACTCCCGCACTTTGCTCACGACGCTCTGGATCTTGAAGATGAGTTGGTTGATGCCGGCTCCGAGCCGCCCGAGTTCGTCCTTCGATTCGATGGGAATGCGCGCGGTGAGATCGCTGGCCCCGCCGGCCATCTCGTCGACTCGGGCGATCAGTGTGTTCGTGGAGCGGACGATCCCGCGCGCCAGCGCGGTGCCGAAGAACGCCAGCAGCGAAATCGAAGCGATGCTCACCGCGATCATCGCGTTCATCCAGAAATTGCTGTCGGTCGCCGCTTCCTCCTCGATCCGTTTGTTCTCTTGTTCCAGCAGGACCACGATTTCATCCGCGGCCATCCGGTGCTTGCGGAACCGGGGCCGGATCTTCGCGCTCAGGACTTCGCTCGCTTTGGCCTGATCTTCTTTCTTCCCGATGAGCGGCAGATACTCTTCGCGCGCGATCCTGAAAATCTCCTGCCCCGAAGGTTTGACGACTTGCGTGAGCAGGCGCTTCAGTTCCCCCTCGGGCAGTTTGGCCCCGAATTCGGCGTGCCGCTTTTCGAACAGCGCTTCCGAATCCGCGAGGCGGTCTTTCAACCGGCGGATTTCCGCCGGGTCCGTTTCCGTTTCCAGCTCTTGCATCGTGAGGTAGGAGACCCCCGCCGAAACGGTCGGGGGCGTGATCTCTTGGCCGAACGAGTTGTAAAGCTCGAGCTTCCGGTACACGGGCCCGCTGATGCGGTACTGGTACATCTGGTAGACGGCGAGCGCCAGCACGGCGCCCAAACCGACGCAGCTGAAAATCACGAGCGCGTAGAGACGCGTCTGGATGCGGTAGTCGGATAGCCGGATCATCGGTGCCCCACTTCAGCGAAAGCGAATGTCGAGGATCGACAGGTCGTCCGTGAGCACGTCCACGCCGCGCAGGTCCTTCAAGCGCGCGTAGAGGTCATCCATCAAGTCCGGGTTGTCGGCCTGCGGCGCGAGGTCGTCGAGGAACTCTTCCCACGACCACATCGTGTCGTCGGCCTTGAGGATTTCGAAGGCGCCGTCGCTGAAGATCAGCAGCCGCGCGCCCGGGGCCAGCACCGCTTCACCGCCGTCGAACGGCGAACCCGGCGGCAGCATCCCGACCATCGGGTTCATCGATTCGAACTGCACCAGTCCCGCGTCGGTGTAGAGCAACGCCGCCGGGTGGG
>JAYTBD010000413.1:0-1691 GCA_043737155.1 Fimbriiglobus sp.
CGCGACTTTTCGATCCCGCTGGCGGGGGAGGGGAGCGACTTCCAAAATCGCGTCTGGCTCGCAATCCGGCGCATTCCGTTCGGCGAAACGCGGACCTACACGCAACTCGCGGCGATGGTCGGCCAACCCCATGCGGTCCGGGCCGTGGCGAGCGCGTGTGCCAACAACCCGATCTCCGTATTGGTACCGTGCCACCGCGTCCTCGGCGCCGACGGCACACTCCGCGGCTATCGCTGGGGGCTCGAACGCAAAGCGCGGCTGTTGGAACACGAGCGGCAAATCGTCCTGTCCAAGCAGCGCGGCGGGATGTCCCGCTCCGCGTGACCGATCGGACCGAGAACGGCCCGGGCACCATCGGAGGGATTCCATGCGCCGGCTTTGCATTCTCCTGCTCGTCGCGATTCCGCACGTACTTCTCGGCGCCGATGACGACCGCCAAACGTGGGCGAAGAACCATCCGATTCCGATCAAGTCGATCGACCCGGACGAAACCGACTTCGACGATCTCGCGGGTTTCGGCAAAGCCATCGGCGACGCGCGGATCGTCTTCCTCTGCGAGCAAACCCACGGCGATGGGGCCACGTTTCTCGCCAAAACGCGGCTCATCAAGTTCCTCCACGAGAAACACGGATTCGACGTCCTCGCTTTCGAGAGCGGGCTGATCGACTGCCACAAGTCGTGGGAACATTTCCAGAAACCCGACCACACGCCGCTCGAAAACTTCGAGGTCGGCGTGTTCCCCATTTGGGCGAAGAGCGAACAGGTCCAACCGCTGATCCGCTATCTCGTCAAGCAAATCAAAGCGAAGAAGCCGCTCGAACTCTGCGGTTTCGATTGTCAGATCACGGGCGGCGGACCGCGCAGCGAACTGGCCACCGACGTGGCGGGAATGCTCGGCCGTTTGCCGGCTAATACTTTCAGCGACCGGGAAGAGAAAGACATCTGCACGGCGTTCGACAAGCTCACCGACGGCGCCCGCACCCCGACCCCGGAGGAATTGGAACTCGTGGGCAAATACCGCGACACCGTGATGGTCATCCGCACCGGCGACCAATTCACCGCCGAGGAACTCGACCGCTGGAAGGTTTGGCTCGAGAATTTACAGGCGACTATCGACATGAAGAACGCGGACAAAGCGAAAGCCCCGGCCATCCGCGAAGCGCAGATGGCCAAGAACTTCGTGGCCATGGCCACCGGCAAATACGCCAAACGCAAGATCATCGTCTGGGCCGCGTCGTACCATTTGATGCGGAACCCGACCGTCATCGATACGCTCGTTCCCAAAGCGGGCGGTGGAGTCAAACGCGAAGCGACTTATTTCGGCAGTGTCATCATGGGCGACGAAGTCTCGAAGAAGCTCGGCAAGGAAATCTACTCCGTGGCGTTCTTGGCGGCCGAAGGCGAGTGGAAGCTGATGCAAAACAAAGAGGCGACGCCTGTGCCGATACCCCGGCCCGGGTCGCTGGACGATCTGCTGAATAAAGCGGGGCACAAGAACGCGTTCGTCGATATAAAGGGGCTGGCGAAAGACCACTGGCTGCGCACGAGCCGCATCGTCGCCCGCCCCTTCGGCTACGCGGATACTGAAGCGCTATGGCCGGAAGTGTTCGACGGGTTCGTGTTCACCAAGACGATGACACCGAGCGAAATGATCGAGCTGATGAAGGTGGATGATGAGCCGGGTTGCGTGA
>JAYTBD010000414.1:0-4364 GCA_043737155.1 Fimbriiglobus sp.
GCCGTCGACGTCGGCGACACCGTCTCGGCGACGATCCGAGCCGGATTTTCAGTCTTTGCATCGGGCAATACCGAGCCGCCGGGGATGATGATGCCGGAAGCGAACGAGCGCAGGCCGGTATTCGTCCGCACCGCGACCGGCGCCTCCTCGATGGCGATGGCCATCCCGAAAGAACCGAGCGCCTTTTTCCTGGTCGATGCGCCGGCGAATTGGGACTCGCCCGTCGATCTCAAACAGCACCCGTGGGCCGGCGCCAACCCGTCGGCCAAGCTCGATTCCGCCGAGCCTTGGAAAGCCTTCGAATTGAACCCGAGGTATCGGCAAGTGCGCGTGTCGAACCGGGAGGTGCAAATTCTGGGCGTGAAGCAACTGCCTTCGAGTACCGCGAAGATCTACGGCACATGGCCGCCGGGTGGAACGCAGCCCGACTCCTTATCGCCGGGCGTCAAAGTTTGGTATCCGAATCCGCCCGCGTCGGAAAAGGACTCGCTCCCGACAAATGTGTTCGACAATCTCGGGCAGGCGATGGCGGCGCTGAAGTCGGGCGACAAGTTACTGATCCGCGGGAGCGGCGTCGTGGAAGTGCCGACGCTCGCGGCGATCACGAAGCCCGATTTCAACGCGACTATCCGGCCCGAGGACGACAACGCCACGCTGATCTTGATCCCGGCCGAACCGAACCGGCTCGACTCGGCGATGTTCCGGATCGAAGAGGGGGACATCCGCTTCGAGCGGATCGAATTCAGGCTCAAGCCCACGGTCGCCAAAGCGGGGGATCTGAAATCCCAGTCGATCGTCGCGCTCGCCGCCGGGGGACGCCGCTGCGAGTTCTACCAATGCGTCATCACCATGGAGCAGCAGAAAGACGAAATCCTTTCGGCGGTGACCTTGCTCGATATGTCGGCGCAGATGCGAAAAACGGACTCGGTTCGCCGGCCGATCGTCCGAATGGAAAACTGCGTGCTTCGCGGGCGCGGCCGCGCGGTCTGGGCGACGACCGCGTTCCCCTTCGACTTCGCGGCCGCCAACGTTTTGGTCGCCTTGTCCGCGCCCGTGGTCGAGATGGAAGCGCCGGACAAGCCGTATCCGAATGGTGCGATCGTCGGCATACAATTGTCGCAGGTGACCGCGCTGCTCGGCGGGGCGTTGGTCGATCTGCGCTGCGGAAAACCTACCGACGACAAACCGGGGCCGTTCGTACCCGTTGAAATCCGCACCGATGGCTGCTTATTCGTCCCCGCCTCGACCTTGTCGATCCCGCTCGCATCCATCACCGGCGGCGACCCCGCTCTGTGGGAACGATACGCGAGCTGGAATGTCGGGACGGCCAGCGGTTACGGCAACTTCCCCGACGGCGCGACGATGTTGGAAGTGACGAGCGAAGAACTCGACGGCAAGACCAAGCGACTCGACTTTGCGGGTGGCTTGCTGTACGCGAAAGAGAAAGCGGGCGCCTCTGGCAAGGTCACGCTGACCCGGACGCCCGACGATGCCGAAGGGCTGATCACGGTTCGGCCGGAGGATGTCGCCGTGAAGGATTCTACCTTCGGTACAACTGTGGGTTGCCGGGTCAAAGATTTGCCGAAGCCGAGCCGCTGATCACTTCGTCCCTTTGATCCGCAGTAGACCCGCGGGGGTACGCATCCAATCCAACGCGGGCGGCATCTTCTGATTCGCCGGCAGGTTCTCCGCGTTGCGGTTCAAAGCTTCCGAAATGGCCATGCCGAATTCGCTGTGGTCGAAGAAGAATCGCTCGATCACGTGGCGGTTCGAGAGCGGCTTCACCGTGGCCACGGCTTCCTCGAACAACTTGTTCGAATCCGCCGCTCGATCGCGGTGGGCCAGTACGATCCCTTTGCCGAACTTCCCGACGGCCAACAACAGATTGGGCCCTTCGAGCGGTCGGCCGGTCCCCGCGGGTTTGAAACTTTCGAACTCCGCGAACACGGCATCGCCATCGTCGAATCGGTGTTCTCGGACGAAGTTCAAACCCAACTCCATCCCCGCTCGCATCGTGATCGGCGTAATTGGCCGCCGCTTGAACGTCTCTCTCAATTCGATCTGGCGCGGGGAGATCACGGCGCTCGGGGGGCGTGTCTCCGGAAGCCCGACGACACTGTCCACCGCGACCGGGGCCGGTTCCGGGTGACTTTGCTCGAACGCCCACCACCCGCCGAAACCCGCGGCCGCGAGAACCGCCGAGCCGATGAGTCGCCACGGCCAACGGTTCGCACCCGTCGGTTGAACGGCGAGCAGCGGGACCGAATTCGAGATGTGCACTCCGCCCAATTGATTGCCCGACAGCGAGACGTTGAGGCTGAGCGGCGCCGGGGCGCCGAGCGCCAAATTCTTTTGAACGCGACCGAGGTCGCGCAGCACTTCCTTCGCCGATTGGTAGCGGTCCTCTGGCCGCTTCGCCATCAGCTTCATGACGAGAGCGCACAGCTCGGCGGGGAGATCGGGTCGGATTTGGTCGAGCGGTTCGGGCGTCGCTTGAACGTGCTGTACGGCCACGTCGAACGCGTTCAATCCGGCGTAGGGCGGGTTGCCCGCGAGGACGTGGTAAGAGGTGACCCCGAACGAATAGAGATCGCTGCGGTGATCGACCGGCTTCCCCTGCACTTGCTCCGGCGACATGTACAACGGCGTGCCGAGGGTCATCCCGCTCTGCGTGAGGCTGACCGGCCGCGCGTCCCCGGCGAAATAGCACGAGAGTCCGAAGTCGGTCACCTTCACTTCGACTTTGCGGTTGAGCAGGATGTTCTCGGGTTTGATGTCGCGGTGGACCAAGCCGAGTTCCCCGGCGCGTTGGAGCGCCGCGCCGACTTGCCGGAGGATCAAAAGGGCGACCGGCAATTCCGGCGGGCCTTTGCGCTCGAGGTACTCGCGCAGGTCCCGCCCTTCGACGTATTCGAGGGCCATGAAGTGCAGGCCCTCTTGCACCCCCACGGCGTAGACTTGGACGATGTTCGGATGGCTGATCTTGGCGACCGCCTCGGCCTCGGCTTGGAAGCGCTTGAGGGCGACGGCGTTCTCCGCGAGGTCCTTACGCAGGATTTTCAAGGCGACTTCGCGCTTCAGCGATTGCTGCCGGGCGAGGTAGACTTGGCCCATGCCGCCTTGGCCAATCTTCCGCAGCACGGCGAAATCGCCGATCGAGCGCCCCGTCAGATCGACGTGCGGTTCGGCGGCTTCGGTCGGCTTCGGCGAGTCGGGCATGCGAACGGTCTCACTTACAGTTCCCGTTAGCCGGACGCGCGAGCGACGGCTGGAATCGCATACTCGATGGACGAACGCGACACTGTGACCCGGATCGTGGCCGTCGCTCGCGCGTCCGGCGAACAGGCTGTGCATTACAGTAACTCAAAACTCGCACCGGTGTTACCGGACGCCTCGCAATTCGGCCTGGGCCTTCTTCGCGGCGTCCGCGATTTGCCGTTCCCAATCGGCGTCGCCCGTTCGGAACGGGAACACCACGCCGCGCGAACTGTTCACCACGGAGCCCAAACCATTCGGTAAAAATCCGGCGCGGACGTCCGCAGCTTTGCCACCCTGGACGCCGTACCCCGGCACCAAAAACCAAACCTTGGGCATCGCCGCCCTCAGCTCCGCGAGTTCCTTCGGATGGGTCGCACCGACCACCGCGCCGACATCGCCCAAGCCGCATTCGCCCACTCCGCCTTCGTTCCAATCGTTCACTTCACTCGCCACGCGTTGGTACAGCGGCACCCCGTTCGCCAATGCGTTTTGGAACAGACCGCCACCGGGGTTGCTCGTGCGAACGAGGACGAACAGTCCGCGCGTCGGGGTTGCCTTCCGCGCGGTATCGATGAACGGCTGCACGGCATCGGCCCCCAAATACGGGTTCACCGTCAGCGCATCGGCGTTCCACACTCCTTCCGAAAACGCGGCTTCGGCGTACACGGTCGCGGTGCTGGCGATGTCGCCGCGCTTGGCGTCGAGGATCGTCACGAACCCGAGTTCCTTGGCCCGCCACAAAACCGACTGCATCGCCGCCATTCCCTCGGGTCCGAGCAACTCGAAAAACGCGGCCTGCGGCTTGACCACCCCGGCAAACGGGCGGACCAACTCCAGCACCTTCAAACTGAACGCCTCGATGGCCACACCCGGCGGGAACTTTCGGTAGCTGTCGGGCAGCATCTCGAAACGCGGGTCGATGCCCACGCACAGGGGGCCGTCGCGCCGCACCGCCCCGGCCAGTCGATCCGCGAACAGACTCATACCGCCTCCGGTTGCAACCGCTCCCCGTGCAGTTGATGGTACGCGGACTCGTCGATGCGCGTGAACGAAATGCGGTCGCCGACGCGCAGGGGGAAGAATCCGTCGGCGACATCGACGAGCGT
>JAYTBD010000415.1:0-1687 GCA_043737155.1 Fimbriiglobus sp.
CGGGCAAGCCGGTCTGGAAGATGGTCGAGGAACAGGTGACCGACGAAGGCCCGAAGGAGTTCCACCGAAAGCTCCGCAAGATCTGGGCGCTGCACGTCACCGGCGGCCTCAACGAGTTCTGGGTCGTCAACAATCTGAACCTCTTCAACCCGCCCTACAACACATGGGTGGCGCGGCTGGCCGTGGACGGGCGCACGCCCTCCACGGAAGAATTGAAGTGGATTGCGGAGGTGGCCGGCAAGCTGGAAAGCCCCGGCGAACGCGCCGTATGGGCCGGCCTGATTCCCAAACTTCCGGAGGCATTCCGGTCCGACCTCGCGGAGAAGCTGCTCTCCCGCGAAGCCGACGATTCCAACCTCGCTTGGATGCTCTGGTTCGCCGTCGAGCCGCTGGTGCCCCTCAAGCCGGCCGCGGCGATCGATAACCTGACTGCGGTGAAAGTTCCCCTCGTCCGGCAGAACATGGTCCGCCGCTACCTGAGCCTGACGCACAAAGACGAAGCCACAGCGATGCTCTTGGTCTCGCGGGCCATCATGCAAGGCAACAACGACGTGAAACGCGACATCCTCCTCGGCATGCGCGAAGCGTACGCGGATCAACCGAAGGCCAAGCCGTTGCCGAAATGGGGCGAACTGCCGCTCTCGTTCGGTTGCACCGCCGACGTGATCGCACTCGCCGACGAACTCAGCGTGAAGTTCGGCGACGCCGACAAGATCGGCGCGATGAAGGAACGCATCCTGCGGAATGCGGAATCGGCGGACGCCCGTAACAACGCCATCCGATTGCTGGCGGGTGCCAAGACCGAGGGCTTGGCCCCGCTCCTGTTGAAGGCACTCGACGATGACAAAATCCGAGCCGCCGCGATCCGCGCCCTCGCCGCTTACGCCGACGACAAGACCGCCGACGCCATCCTGAACGTGTACGCCAAGCTCACGGCCGAAGAGAAAGCCGACGCCGTGCAGACGATGGCGTCCCGCGCGCCCTACGCTGCGGCGTTGCTGACTGCGGTCGAAAAAGGGAGCGTTCCCAAGGCCGATATCACCGCCTTCACCGCCCGGCAGATCACGGCGCTCAAAAATAAGGACGTGTCGGCGAAGTTGGCTTCGGTGTGGGGCGGGGTGAAGCCGGCCAGCGCCACCCGCACCATACAGATCAAGAAGTACAAGGATTTGCTGACACCCGATGCGCTGAAAGCGAGCGACGCCGGAATCGGCCGGGCGATCTTCACCCGCAATTGCGCGACCTGCCACAAGATGTTCGGTGAAGGCCAAGCCGTCGGTCCGGAACTCACCGGGGCCCAGCGCAGTAACCTCGATTACATCTTGGACAACGTCATCGATCCGAGCGCGGTCGTGGCCAACGAGTACAAGATGCACGAGTTCAACTTGCTCGACGGCCGCGTGGTGACCGGGATCGTCAAGAAGGAAAGCCCCCAAGCCGTGACGGTGCGGACCGTGAACGAGGAACTCGTGCTGCCGTTGAAGGACATCGACAAACGCAAGCCGACGCAGAACTCGGTGATGCCCGAAGGCTTGTTCGACGCCCTGAAGCCCGAGGAAGTGCGCGACCTCGTGGCCTATTTAATGGCCAAGGGGCAGGTGCCGCTTCCGAAGTGATGTTGAATTGGGCGAGCGGCACAGCGTGGGCGAGCGGCACAGCGTGAGCGTGCCGTGGATTTGCAAGTGAG
>JAYTBD010000416.1:0-1686 GCA_043737155.1 Fimbriiglobus sp.
TACGCCACGTCGGGCGGCGGTTGCTTCGCGATCCGCGGCGATCAGTCCCCGGCCGGTTGCCGGGTCAGCCGCGCGGCGACGTTGGAATCCGCAACGCTGACGACGAGCCACATGAACCCGGACAAACCGCCGAAACCGGTGATCCGCAAGCTGCGACCGGGGACGGTCCACCAGACCTTCTCGGCCGGGGTGAAGCTGGCCTTGGTCGCCCGCGGCGAGGTGGATCTGTACGTGAACGACTACCCCGAATTCCACGATTGGGACGTCTGCGCCGGGCACATCCTCGTGACGGAAGCGGGCGGCACCGTCACGGAGTTCGACGGCGGCGAAGTGCGGTATGGCCGGGTCGGAGCCAAACGCCGCGGAGGAATGGTTGCCACCAACGGGTTGCTCCAAGCCGAGGTTTTGGAGCGGTTGAACGGCAGCATTCCGTCCGAGCCGGAAGCGTGAGCGACGGTCTTATCTCGTTAGCCCGACGCGCTAGCGAGGGTCTGGACTCCCTCGCTAGCGCGTCGGGCTAACGTGGCTGGCTCGCATCCAAGCAGACGATCTTCGTCGCATCGCGTAGATAAATCTTCCCGTTCAACACGGCCGGGTGCGCCCAACATTCCTTGGCGCCGAGCACGTTGTCCACCCGCCCGAGCAACTCGAAATTCTTGGGATCGGTGTTCGTCAGCGCCAGCGACCCTTGTTCCGTGAGGATCAAGAGCGAATCGCCGACGAGCGTGACCGACCCTTTGCCCAACCGATTGCGGACCTCGTCCGGCGGCCAATCGTCCACGGCCGTGCCGTCGCGCAAGTTCACGCAGGTGAGCTTGGCATCGTCGAAGCCGTAAATGAATCCGTCCTTGTGAATGCTCGTGGAATGGTGATTGCGCATCACTTTGTCGGGGCGGAAATAGACGATCTTCGCATTCTCCCCCTCGATGCGGAGGGCGATGCAGCCTTTGTGATAGCCCGACGACACGAAGACGTAATCCCCAGCGATCACCGGCATGGCGATGTTGCCGTTGTGCTGCGTCTCCCACGCGTGCTTCCAAAGCAGTTCCCCCGTGGCGGGGCGGATGCCGAGGATCGATTTGCCCGTGACGGCGACGATCTGCCGGACGCCGCCGAGGGTCGCGGCGATGGGGGAACTGTAACCGCTCGGTTCGGATTCGCAGGTCCAACGCTGCTCGCCGGTGATGCGGTCGAACGCCGCGACGGATCCTTTCTTGCCGCCCGGTTGCACGATGACGAGGTCGCCTTCGACAAGCGGTGAACACGCTACTCCCCACGTCGGAACGGTCGCTTGGTACTCCGAAATCAGGTCGTGCCGCCAGGCGAGAGTGGGTTTGTCCTTCGAATTCGCAACCGACTTCATAGCGAGGAACTCGCCCGTCGCACCGACGGTGTAGACCCAATCCCCGTGCAGCGTCGGCGTCGCGCGCGGCCCGCTCGGGTAGCCGATCGATTTGTAATCGACCGTAGTTTCGTGCGCCCAAAGCTCATCGCCGGTGTGGGGATCGAGGCAGAGGATGCGCTCGTTCCCGCCGTTCCGGTCCATCGTGATGAGTCGGTCCTCAGTCACCGCGAACGAGGAATAACCACCGCCGCACGGTTTCGTCCACGCGACCGTCGGCGGGCGTTCGCCCCAATCTTTTCGGAAGTTCGCATCCGACGACCAACCGTCGCGGAGCGGTCCGC
>JAYTBD010000417.1:0-1686 GCA_043737155.1 Fimbriiglobus sp.
ATGGGCCCGTGGGTCCACGGCGGCTGGTCGCGCGGCGACGGCGATGCCCTCGGCCCGGTAAAGTTCAACGCCAAGACCGCGGAGTACTATCGCAACTGCGTCGAGTATCCTTTTTTCGAGGGACACTTGAAGGATGCGAAAGTCGCGGCGCTACCGAAGGCGGCACTGATGTTCGAAACCGGCACGAACCGCTGGCGCCGCTTCGACACGTGGCCCCCGAAAGAGGCGGAAAAAGTGAAGTTCCATTTCGCGGCGGACCAAAACCTCGCGTCGGCGTCGGACAAATCCGAAGCGTTCGATGAGTTCGTCTCCGACCCCGCTAAGCCGGTGCCGTACGTGGAAAAGACGGTCGTGCGGATGGACAAAGAATACATGACCGCCGACCAGCGCTTCGCCGGCCGGCGCACCGATGTCCTCGTCTACCGCGGCGACGTGTTGAAAGAGGACGTGAACATCGCCGGTCCGATCGAAGTCGAGTTGCACGTGAGCACGACCGGTACCGATGCGGACTGGGTGGTGAAGCTCGTCGACGTCTACCCGGACGATTTCCCGAATCCCGAACCGAACCCGATTGGCGTGCAAATGGGCGGCTATCAGCAACTCGTCCGCGGCGAGCCGTTCCGCGGCAAGTTCCGCAACAGCATGTCGAAGCCGGAGCCGTTCGAACCGGGCAAGGTCGCGGTGATCAAGTTCGGTATGCCGGACGTATCGCACTCGTTCCGCGCCGGCCATCGCATCATGGTGCAGGTGCAGAGCAGTTGGTTCCCGTTCATCGACCGCAATCCGCAGACGTTCTGCGACATCTACACGGCGAAGGAATCGGACTTCAAAAAAGCGACGCACCGCGTCTACCATTCGGCGGCGACACCCTCGGGTGTCACTCTGCGCGTGGTGAAGTAGAATGATTCGACATCCTGCGGCGCGGGTCACCCGGAAATGAATACTCTTCCCTCCTGCAACGGACCGACTCGCCGTTCGTTTCTGCGCGTCGGCTTCGCCGGGTTAACGCTCGCCGACCTGTACCGCAACGAGGCGTCCGCCGCATCGCCGCCGCGGTCGAAGTCGGTCATCTGGATCGTCCTCAGCGGCGGACTCAGCCACCTCGATAGCTTCGACCCCAAGCCGGATGCGCCGAAGGAAATCCGTGGCGCTTTCGGCACCATCGCGACCAAACTCCCCGGCGTCCGCGTGACCGAACTGCTGCCCAAGTGCGCCGCGATGATGGACAAGTTCGCCCTGATCCGCGGGTTGAAGTCGGTCGAGAACGACCACTTCCTCAGCGAGGTCTACAGCGGCCTGCCGCGCACGGCGGGCAAGCGGCCGGCGTTCGGCTCGGTCGCCAGCAAGGTCTTCGGCACCGGTTCGGCGCTGCCCCCGTACGTCTGCCTCCGCCGCCCCACGACCGACGAATTCGAATTCGAGAAGCCCTATTACGCGGGTTCGGATCACGCTCCCTTCCGCCCCTACGGCGATTGCCTCGACAACCTCGTCCCGGTGAAATCACCGGAGCGCTTGGCCGACCGCAAGAAGCTGTTGGCGGGGTTCGACGACATGCGGCGGGATCTGGACCGCGGCGATGCGCACGCTGCCATCGACAACTTCCGGGCGAAGGCGTTCGACATGATTTCGTCGCCGAAAGTGCGCGATGCGTTCGACGTCTCCAAAGAGCCGGCCAAGGTGCTCGAG
>JAYTBD010000418.1:0-4350 GCA_043737155.1 Fimbriiglobus sp.
GGTGGCGACGTTCGACGAACTGCCGCCGAGCAGCGCGGACTGCCCCGACACGGCGACGGTGTGGTCGACGCCGGGGATGTCGCGCGCCATCGCTTCGAGCAGGGTCACCGACTTCTGTGTCTCCGTCAGCGACGACGCGTCGGTCATCCGCAGGTTCACGATGAGGTAGCCCTTGTCCTGCTGCGGGATGAAGCCGGACGGCGTCGTCGTCATGACGTGGTACGTGCCGAAGAGCAGTCCGCCGTAGAGCAGCAGCACGATCACGGAAAGCGCGAGCAACAGGCGCACGGCGAGGAGGTACCCGCGGGTGGCGAGTTCGAAGGCTGCGTTGAAGGCGTAGAAAAGCCAGCTCAAGGCCCAGTTGAGCGGTGCCGCGAGGAAGTAGCCGAGGATGGCGAAGGGCAAACCGACGGTGATAGCGATGCCCGCGAAGCGGACGGATTCGCCCGGTAGCTTGACGCTTTCGAGCGAGCGCATCCACCAGTCCGAAATCGGCTGGACCCACTCGGGTTTGAAATGCCGCAGCGCGTCGAAGCCCGCATAGCCGATCAGCAAGGCGTAGGCGAGCTTGGGCAGCGGGTGCTTGCGACGGCCGCCGTGCTCCTCTTTTTCCAGCAGCAACGCGCAGAGCGCCGGCGTCAGCGTCAAACTGTTGAACGTCGAGATCAGCGTGCTGATGGCGATGGTCACGGCGAACTGGCGGAAGAATTGGCCGATGATCCCTTCGATGAACACGCACGGGATGAACACGGCCGCGAGCACCAACCCGACCGCGATCACCGGCCCCGCGACGTCGGTCATCGCTTGGGCCGTAGCGTCCTTGGCGTTCAACCCCCGACCCAAGTGGTACTCCGCCGCCTCGACGACGACGATGGCGTCGTCGACGACGATGCCCACGGCGAGCACGAGTCCGAAGAGCGTGAGCGTGTTCAAGCTGAAGCCCAAGAGCGCCATCGCGCCGAAGGTACCGATGATGGCGACCGGCACCGCGGCGAGCGGGATGAGCGCCGAGCGCCAACTCTGGAGGAACAGCAGCATGACCGCGGCGACCAGAATCACGGCGAGCAGGAGCGTGGAGAAGACCTCGTCGATCGATTCCTGCACGAACGGCGTCGTGTCGTAGACGATCTCGTACTCCACGCCCTCGGGGAAGCGCGTCTTCAACTCCCCCATCTTTTCCTGGATCGCCTTGGCGGTCGCCAACGCGTTCGCCCCCGGCAGCGGGTAGACCGACAGCGCCACCGAGCGCTGGCCGTCGAGCGTGCAGAGTTGGTCGTAGGTCACGGCGCCGAGTTCGATTTTCTCGGTCACGTCTTTCATGCGGATGGCCCGCCCTTCCGCATCCGTCTTCAGCACGATCTCGTCGAACTGCGCCGGCTCGGACAATCGGCCGAGCGTGTTGATGGTGAATTGAAAAGCCTGCCCCGTCGGTACCGGCGGCTGGCCAATTTGCCCCGCCGCGACCTGGGCGTTTTGCTGTTCGATGGCGTGCGTCACGTCGTCGGGGGTCAGCCCCCGAGAAGCGAGTTTGACCGGATCGACCCAGATCCGCATGGCGTAATCGCGCTGGCCGAGGAAAACGATGTCGCCGACGCCGTCGATGCGCGCGAGTTCGTCGCGGAGTTGGATCGTGGCGTAGTTGCTGAGGTAAAGTTCCTTGCGCGACGGATCCTTCGATTTGAGGTTCACGATCATCAGCACGTTCGCCGACTTCTTTTTCACGGTCACGCCGCGGCGCTGCACTTCGGCGGGGAGGTTCTTGAACGCGGTGTTCACCCGGCTCTGCACGAGCACCTGCGAGATGTTGAGGTCGGCGCCGGGGCGGAACGTCACGGTCAGCGTGTAGTTGCCGTCGTTCGTCGAGGTGCTCGTCATGTAGAGCATCTCTTCGACGCCGTTGACCTGCTGCTCGATCGGCGCGGCGACCGTGTCCGCGATGGTGCGCGAGTGCGCGCCGGGGTAGCTCGTCGAGACCTCGATAGTCGGCGGGGTGATTTCCGGGTAGAGGGCGACCGGTAGGCGCTGGAGGCCGACGATCCCGCCGAGCGTGACGAGGATCGACAGCACCGCGGCGAAGATCGGCCGGTCGATGAAGAAGCGAGCGAACACGGAGAACCTCTGGGATCGACTTTTCACTGTAGGCATCACGCTCCGAGTGATGCGGGTGGACTGGGCGTCCGGATGCCGAGACAGCCATGACCTTTCGACATCCGACTGGTTGCTTCCGTGCGCATCACGCGGAGCGTGATGCCTACAGTCCGATCAAGACCCGCTGACGAACGGCCGACGCGCCGCAATCCGCGCCGTCGTTTTCGACCAAACCCACATCGCCCAGCGCCGCGGCAAGCGGAACGCCACGAGGTTCATCGCACTCGAACCGAACGTGCGGAAGTATTGCGCCCGGAAGATTCGTCCTTCGGCGATGCGATCCACGACCACGTAAAATACGGGCGTCAACAGCACGCCGAAAATGGTGACGCCGATCATGCCGGAGAAGACCGCGATGCCCAACGCCTGCCGCATCTCGGCCCCGGCGCCATTGGCGAAGGCGAGCGGCACGACGCCGAGGATGAACGCGAAGCTGGTCATGAGGATCGGCCGCAGGCGCAGCGCGCAGGCGTCGAGGATGGCGGTGCGCCGGTCCGCCCCCGCATCGCGGCGCTTCTTGGCGTATTCGACGATGAGGATCGCATTCTTGCACGCCAGGCCGATGAGCACGACGAACCCGACCTGCGTGAAGAGGTTCACGTCCTGTTTTTTCAGTCCGACCGACTGGGCCACGTTTACCCCGTACGTGACGTCCGGTTGCAAGATGCCGAGCGCGGTCGCCGGGTTCCAACCCATCCAGGCTATCTCGAAATCGGCCGCGATGACCGTGTCCCAATTGGTGATCCAGACGCCGGCGAGCGAACACGCCACGCACGTCGGCACCACGAGGATCACGGCCAGCGGCAGCGTCCAACTTTCGTAGAGCGCGGCCAGCACGAGGAACACGACCAACACCGCGAGGCCGAACACGGCCATGCCGGTATCACGCGAGCGCTGTTCGATGAAGGTGAGTTCCGTCCACTCGGAGCCCATGTTCGTCGGCAGTTCCGAGCGGGCGAGTTGCTCCATCACGGCCGTCGCCTCGCCGCTGCTGGAGCCCGGCGCGACGCTGGCGTTGATCGCTGCCGCGGGGTACATGTTGTAGCGCGTAATGACCAGCGGCCCGCTGATCGGCTTGACTTCCGCCAGCGTATTCAATGGGACGAGCACACCCGATTTGCTGCGGACGCGGAGATATTTGATGTCCTCGGTGGTGTTCCGCGCCCCCGGTTCGGATTGCACATTCACCTGCCACGTCCGGCCGAACCGGTTGAAATCGTTGACGTAGCGCTGCCCGAGAGTGGCCTGCATCGTGGCGTACACGTCGAGCGGTTCGACCCCCGCGTCGCTGCACTTGGCCTCGTTCACGATCACCGACAACTGCGGCGAACTCGTTTTGTAGACCGAAAACAGACCGATCAAACTCGGCTGCTTGTTCCCTTTCTCGATGAGATTCTCGGTCTGCGCTTGCAAGCTGCGCGGCCCGACTTCGCCGCGATCCTGCACCATGAATTTGATCCCCCCGGCCCGGCCGAGACCCGGCACTGCCGGCGCGCCGAAGATGTTCACCTGCGCCTCGGGGACGCCCGCGTTCATTTTCTTGCGGATCTCTTGCGCGACCGCCTCACTGTAGAGCGCAGGGTCGGTCCGCTCGGCGAACGGTGTCAGGATGATGAACATCGACCCGAAGTTGGAGCCGTAGGCGCTGAGCACGAACGAATTCCCGGCGACCGCGTTCACGTGGACCACCGGCTTCACCGGTCGGACCCAGCGATTCTCTTTTTCGACGGCACCCTCTTCGCCCTCTTTCGAAGGCACGTCGATGATGCACTCGAGGGCGATCTTCGCCGCGGTGTCCATGGTCGCTTGCGTCCGCTCGGCGCTCGCCGCGTCCGGGAGTTGCACGCTCGCGATGAGGTAGCCCTTGTCCTGCGGCGGGATAAACCCCGTCGGCAGTTTCGCATAGCCGCGGTAGCCCAACCCGACGAGGCCGATGTAGACGAGCAGCACCAGCGCGGGGATCCGGATGAGCTTGCCGACCAGCCCCGTGTAACCGCGGCCGAGCGAGCGGAAGCCGCGGTTGAAGAGCCAAAAGAACCATCCGAACAGGAGTTGCATCCCGCGCGTGATCCAGTCGGGCTTGGCATCCTTCTTCTGCAAGAGCAAGCACGCGAGCGCCGGGCTGAGCGTGAGGCTGTTGAACGTCGAGATCATCGTGCTGATGGCGATGGTCAGCGCGAACTGCCTGAAAAACTGGCCGAC
>JAYTBD010000419.1:0-4346 GCA_043737155.1 Fimbriiglobus sp.
TACGCGGGTTCGGATTCGACCACCCGGGGTTCGTGGCGCGGCGTCTACGGCGCCGACGGCCACGTCTTGGCCCAAGGGGCCTCGAGCCCGCCGGCCTACGGCACCGTTACCCCCGCCGGCCAATTGAACCACACCTGGGCCGGCTCCACGGCCGACGCCCGGGCGTTGCAGAAGCCGGCCCCGGCCACCGACCGGTTGGCGGCGACGTGGTACTCGAGTTCCTCCTTCGCCGTCGACGTGGCCGTCGGGCCGACGGCCCGCCGGGTCAGCCTCTACTTCCTCGACTGGGACAGCAACAGCCGCAACCAGCGGGTGGAGGCCCTCGACGCCGCCACCGGGGCCGTCCTCGACACCCGCACCGTCTCTGGGTTCCAGGGCGGGACCTACCTCAGCTGGACCCTCACCGGCAACGTCCGCTTCCGCATCACCAACGCCGGCGGCACCAACGCCGTCCTCGCCGGCGTCTTCTTCGGCGGGGTCGCGCCCTCGAACACTGCGGCGTACGCGGGTTCGGATTCGACAACGGGGGGTTCGTGGCGCGGCGTCTACGGCGCCGACGGCCACGTCTTGGCCCAAGGGGCCTCCCAGCCCCCGGCCTACGGCACCGCCACGCCGGCGGGACAATCCGACCACACCTGGGCCGGCTCCACGGCCGACCCCCGCGCCCTCCAGAAGCCGGCCCCGGCCGCCGACCGGCTCGCCGCGACCTGGTACTCCGCGTCCTCCTTCGCCGTCGACGTGGCCGTCGGGCCGACGGCCCGCCGGGTCAGCCTCTACTTCCTCGACTGGGACAGCAACAGCCGCACCCAGCGGGTGGAGGCCCTCGACGCCGCCACCGGGGCCGTGCTGGACACGCGGACGGTGTCCGGCTTCCAAAACGGCACCTACCTCAGCTGGACCCTCGCCGGCAACGTCCGCTTCCGCATCACCAACGCCGGCGGCACCAACGCCGTCCTCAGCGGCGTCTTCTTCGGAGCGGCGTGATCCGCCATCGCCGAATGTCCTATAGCAGACAAGACCTACCCAGTGTCAATTGAGTCATTTCAAAACTTGTGCCTGTCCGGCGGAAAATCGCCGGACAGGCATCGCTCATTTCAATTGGACTAGCTACCCCCCCAGAGTCGCGGTATTTCCCCATCCGGTCGTGCGAACCGTTTCGAACACTGCCCCGGATTCCCCATGCGCATCCTGTTACTCGCCGGTCTCGCCGGATTCCTCGCCTCCGCGGCGTCGGCGAGCTTGCCCCCCGCGTTCGACGATTCCCCGCTGCACGCGGTGCATTTCGCGGATGCCAAAGAAGGCTGGGCCGTGGGCGATCAGGGCGTCGTTTGGCACACCCCCGACGGCGGCAAGAACTGGGAGCGGCAAATCACGGGGACGCGAGCTTCGCTGCGATCCGTGCATTTCCTAACGCCGTACTGCGGCTGGATCGTCGGCCGGACGACGCTGCCGAACGGCGCGGGCACTTCGGGAACCGTGCTGTTCACCGACGATTGCGGGGCGACCTGGAAGGAGCTCAGCAGCGGCGTGCTGCCGGGGTTGAACACCGTCAAATTCTTCAGCGAGACCTCGGGCATCGCTTGCGGCGACGGCTCGGACCTCGTCTCCAGCGGCGTATTCATCACCAAAGACGGCGGCAAATCATGGACGCCCGTGCGAGGTCCACGGGCGACTTCGTGGGTAGGGAGCGACTTCAACGCGCTCAATTACGGTGTCCTCGGCGGCGTCTGGTCGAAGGCCAGCACCCTGCGCGATGGCACCATCGCCGCCGGCGAACTCGACAATTTGAACGGACGGAGTGTCAATGGTATCAACCTCCAAGGCAAGAGTGCGGTGGCCGCATGCTCCGGCGGGGTCGTACTGCTCAGCGACAACGGCGGCACCAAATGGAGCGTCGCCAATCTGGGATTACCCGCCGAGGTGCTCGAATGTCTCGACCTCCGCACTGTTTCGCGCAGCGGCGACAGCATTTGGATCGCGGGCCGACCGGGGTCGGTCGTGCTTCGTTCGCAGGATGCCGGTAAGACTTGGGGCTTGTGTAAGACCGGTTGGGCGACGCCGATCCGAAGTCTCTGCGCGGCGAGCGCGACCGAACTATTCGCCGTCGGCGACCTCGGCACGATCTTGAAAAGTTCGGACGCCGGCACGACGTGGAAGCCGCAGAAGTGCGGCGCCCAGCACGCGGCCGTGCTCTTCGCCCAAGCGGACGGTCGCAAGGTGCCGATGGACGCCATCGCCCGCCTGGGCCATTGCAACGGCTACATCGCCACCGCGCTGAGCTTGACGACGGTCGATCCTGCGAGCGCTCCGATTCAACGCTGCCTCGATCCATTCCGGTTGGCCGACGCGACGCGCTTCGCCGGCGGGGCCACGGCCGAGAGCGCGTGGACCTTCCCGGTGGCGAGCCATTTGAACGAAGCGTCGGCGAAGGATCTGCTGGACAAGCTCGGGGCCAACGCCGAAGAGCGTTTGGTGAAGCAGCTCGTACTCGCCTATCGCATTTGGAAACCGGAGGTGATCGTCGCCGATGCGATCGTCAATGGGGCGACCCCGGCGGAGCAAATCGTGGTACTCGCATCGCGCAAAGCCTTCAAACTCGCCGACGATCCCAAAGCGTATCCGGAGCAATTGCAAGTGCTCGGGCTGGAAATTCACGCCCCGAAAAAGCTCTACGCCATCGGCGATGAAGCGGGGACGGACTGCGTCGTGAAGTACGACCAAACCGCATTCGAAAAACGACTGCTCGATGCCCCGCAACAATTCGCGGAAGCTAGCTTCGCTCTCGGCGGCACGGGTTGGCATTCCCCGAAACAGCGCTGCTTCCGACTGATTTCGCACCGGTTGCCGGGTTCCGAAACGCACGCGGATCTGATGCAGGGAATAAGCCTCGCGGAAGGTGGCACGGCCTGCCGCAAGCTGCCGATCTTCGGCGACGGTTTGGAAGCGGTGCTCGCCGAACGCGAGAAAGCGGTGAAGTCGCGCCAGCGATTGGAAGGGATCGCCCTCTCCGCCGAAACGCCGATCGCGGCGGAGAAGACTTTGGTGCAGATCGCGCAGACCTTAAAGGGGATGCCCGACGACATCGCTTGTCGCACGGGCATTTCCCTCGGTCGTCAACTCGCCGCCGGCGGCAAATGGGTCGCGGCTCGGGAGATGTTCCTTTTGGTCGTCGCGCGCTATTCCACGTTCCCCGAAGCCGTGGATGCCGTGCGTTGGTTATCGAAATACTACGCCAGCGCGGAAGCCCGGCACTGGGCCGAGAGCGACCACCGCATCACAATCGAAACCGGGACGATGGTCCCCGTCGGCGGCGGCGTGAAACCGGCCACCCACTTCGAAGCGCAGTTGGATCGCCAGCAGTATCGGATGCACGACACCGACGCGGCCAAGGCGAGTTGGAAGGCCTGCCTCGAACTCGAAACCAAGCTCGCGAGTTTCGGACCGGTGTACAACCGGGACCCCGCGATCCACTTGGCGACGCTCGCGGCGCGCCGGCAACTCGGCCTCACCGGGGATGCCGCTAAGCAAATGGCCGCGTATTTCCAAGGGGTACCCGGCGCGAGCGAACTCCCGCCCGGCGTCGATCTCTGGCGCGATTGCCTCGCCGCGGAAGTCTGGCTTTTCGACAAGAACGCGATGCCGGTACAACCCAAGCCGCTGGCGATCTGCCCGACGGCTCCGAAGAAGCCCTACCTCGACGGCAAGCTCGACGACGAGTGCTGGGGGGCGTTTAAACCGCTCGACATGAAGAATGCCACCGGCGATTCGAAGGGCTACACGACCAAAACCTATTTCGCCCACGATGCGGACTTCGTCTACGTCGCCGTGGAATGCAAGCACCCCGATGGCAAACAAGTACCCAAGGCCGAGAAACGGCTGCGCGATGAGAATCTGAGCGGACGCGATCGCGTGGAAATCCTGTTCGACCTCGACCGCGACTACCAAACGTACTTCCGCTTTCAAATCGATCACCGCGGCTGCGTGGCCGAGGATTGTTGGGGCGAGAAGAACTGGAACCCGAAGTGGCACGTCGCCATCGACACTACCGCGACCGGGTGGACGGCCGAGATCGCCATCCCGCGCGGCGAACTCACCGGCAGCGCTATCGCGAACGGTTCGGTGTGGGGAATGAACGTCAACCGGATCGTCCCCGGCGTCGGTGTGCAATCGTGGTGCGGCCCCGCCGACGCGAACCCGCGCCCCGAGGGAATGGGATTGCTGAAGTTCCAAGTCGACGCGGTGCGCTAGCAGGGTGTTGAAAAACTCCCTGTTGCCACCCCCATGGTATCGCGCTATCCTTGTCGAATCATCGGGGGATATGCCATGCGGGGTCGGACCGACGAGCA
>JAYTBD010000420.1:0-1675 GCA_043737155.1 Fimbriiglobus sp.
TGCCGAGGAGACCGTTATTCTGCGAGCGGGTGAGGAACCAATCGACGGCTTTGACGAGGTTGTCGCTGTACTTCCCTTCGCGGAGCGTACTCCCTTCCATCAGCATCGCCATCCCGGCGAGGCCGGTCATCACGGTCGGGTAGCTGCCCCCGCCGCCGTCCCAATGGCCGTCCGGGTTTTGGCTCCGCTTGAGATACTCCAAACCCTTATCCACCATCTCGTCGGTGTTGATCTTGCCTTTGGATTGCTGGGCTTGCGCTGGCGACGCGAAGAGTGACAGCGAAGCCAACGCGGCGAAGGCGGCGAGCAGACGGAACCGGGGCATAGCCAACTCCGGGACGGAAGAACGGACGCTTCATGGACGAACAACGCGGGGAAAGCTCACTGCGCTTGTGGTGAACCCGGCGAGCCGGACCGCGTGAGCGGTCGGGTGCTTCAGTCGTGACTTACCCGACCGCTCACGCGGTCCGGCTCGCCGGGATCCGAAACTACACCGCTTCGAACGTCAGCGCATCGTGGCTCAAATCATAATCCACCTTGACGGTGCTCCCGTCGGGGATCTCACCCTTCAGCAATCGCTTCGCCAAGGCCGTCTCCACCTCTCGCTGCAACACGCGCTTCAGCGGGCGGGCACCGTAGCTCGGCTCGTAGCCGATATGGACGAGTTGCTTCTTCGCTTCCTCCGTGAGTTTCAAAGTGATCTTCCGCTCGGCCAATCGCTCGCGGATGCGGTCGAGTTGGATCTCGACGATCTTCATCAAGTCCGATTCCTTCAGGGCGTGGAACACGATGGTCTCGTCGACGCGGTTCAGGAACTCGGGCCGGAAGAACTTGCGCATCTCGGCCATCACCGTGTCTTTCATGCGGTCGTAAACCTCGCCGATGTGCGTCCCCTTGTATTGCAGGATCGCTTGGCTGCCGATGTTCGACGTCATGATGACGATGCAGTTCTTGAAGTCGACCGTCCGCCCTTGGCTGTCGGTCAGCCGGCCGTCGTCGAGCACTTGCAGCAGCACGTTGAAAACGTCCGCGTGGGCTTTCTCCACTTCGTCGAACAGGATCACGCAATAGGGCCGACGGCGGACGACTTCCGTGAGCTGACCGCCCTCGTCGTGGCCGATGTAACCGGGCGGGGCCCCGATGAGCCGGGAGACGGTGTGTCTTTCCTGGTACTCGCTCATGTCGAGTCGGACCATCGCCTTGTCGTCGTCGAAGAGAAACTCGGCGAGCGCCCGGGCGAGTTCGGTTTTGCCGACCCCCGTCGGCCCGAGAAAGATGAACGAGCCGATGGGCCGATTGGGGTCGTTCATCCCCGAACGCGCCCGGATCACGGCGTCGGCCACGGCCGCCACGGCTTCCTCTTGGCCGATGACCCGTTTGTGCAATTCGTCCCCCAAGTGGAGCAGCTTCTGCGTTTCCCCCGCGAGCAAGCGTTGCACCGGGACCCCGGTCCACCGGCTGACCACGGCGGCGATGTCCTCTTCGCCGACTTCTTCCTTCAACATGCGCGGGGAGGTATTGGCGTCCGTGGCTTGTTCCAACCCCGCGAGTTGCCGTTGGAGATCGGGTAGCAAGCTGTGTTGAAGTTCCGCCGCACGGCTGAAATCCGAGTCGCGCATCGCCGATTCGAGTTGCTGTTTGGTGGCGTCGATCTGCTCGCGCACGTCCCGCAATT
>JAYTBD010000421.1:0-4334 GCA_043737155.1 Fimbriiglobus sp.
GCGTCGCCCGCATGCACGCCGACGCCGGCTTTCTTCGGGTCGATCAGCTTGCCGCGTTCCCCGGCGTACTTCTTCGAGATCAACGCCTCGGTCGGCACCTTCGCGAACTTCGGATCGCAGTAGTATTTCGCGCGGTCGGCGAATGCCAGTTTCTTCGCTTCGACCAAGAGGTGCCAGTACTCCGGCGAGTTCGGCCCCATCGCCTTCAGGTCGTACGATTCCAGCGAATTCAGCATCTGCAACGCCGCGATCCCCTGCCCCGGCGGCGGGAGTTCCCACACGTCGTAACCGCGGTAGCTCGCTTTCACGGGGTCGAGCCACTCGGCGGTGAAGTCCGCGAAATCGGCGGCCGCGAACAGCCCGCCCTCGGCTTCGGACAGCGCGACGATGGCCTTGGCGATGTCCCCCTTGTAGTAACCGTCGCGGCCCTGATCCGCGATCAGACGGAGGCTCTTCGCCAAATGCGGGTTCTTGAACACCTCGCCCGCTTTGGGGGCGCGGCCGTCGATCAAGAACGTCGCGCGCAGGCCGGGATCTTTCGCCAGCAACTTCTCGCTCACCTTCCAATAGCCGGCGATCACTTCCGGCACCGGCACGCCGGCCTCGGCATAGCGAATGGTCGTCGCCAGGAGATCTTTGAATTCCCTCGTACCGAACTTCCGGCGGAGTTGATCCCACCCTTCGACGCAGCCGGGCACCGACCACGAGAGCGGACCGCGGTCCGGGATGAACGCCAGCTTCTTATCGGCGAAATGCTTCAAACTCGCGGCCTTGGGCGCCGGTCCACTGGCGTTGAGGCCGTAGAGCTTTTTGGTCTTGGCGTCGTAGACGATGGCGAAGAGATCGCCGCCGATGCCGCAGGACATCGGCTCCATCAGCCCCATCGCGGCGCTGGTTGCGATGGCCGCATCGACGGCGTTGCCGCCGTTCTTGAGTACGTCGAGTCCGATCTGCGCGGCCAACGGGTGCGAGGTGCAGACCATGCCGTTGTCGGCGACCGCCTCCGAGCGATGGGCTTGTCCCGGGGAAACCGCGGGCCGTTCCACCGCCGGTGCCACGGACGCGTTCAAGATTACGACGACGACCAGCGCTCGGATGCGGTGCATGGAACACTTTCGGAATGCGAGGGAAGCGGTGGGACGCCCTCGTAGATTATCGGTCCGCGAAAGTTTTGTCGTCGTTCAAGCACCAGCCGAGGGCGTTGATGAGCAACCTCTTGAACGACGCCTCGGCGAAGTCGTCGGTGTGACCCAGCGAGGTGTAGAAGATGCGTTGAATCTTCTCGTCGACCTTGCGCTCGCGTGTCCACGCCAGCGGCTCGCTCTCTTTGGGTATCGACCCGTTGAGCAGAATCGTCAGGTCCTTGGTGTGGCCGGTGTTCTTATACAAGCTGGCCGAGCTGCTGTACGGCTTCACCCCCTTCAGTATGGGGTGGTCCTTATGCGCCTCGGCGAGAGTCACTTCGCACTTCGGCCCGCCGGGGTTGTGGTTTTTGTAGTTCCCGCCGTACACGTCTTTGTCCATCTCGAGCCAGTTCTGGAAGCCGTGGCTCGCGGTGCGGATGCCGAGGATCGGCTTGCCGCTGTCGCAGTATTTCTTGATCAGTGTCAACTGCTTGTCATCGGGTTTCAGCCGCCGGGTGTAAAAGATGGCGAGGTCACAGTCGGCGAGTTTGTCGAGGCCGTCGATATCGGTGTCGGTCTTGCGGAACATCCGCACGCACTCGACCGGGTATTTTTCTTCGAGCAGTTTCTGGAACGCGATCAGCGATTCGTCCGACTTGTACTCCAGCGACCCCGAGATCAGCGCGATCTTGAACTTGATGGCTTTCTTCGGTTTCGCGGGTTCACTTTGGACGAAGGCGAACAGATTGCGGATCTCATCGTGGCTCAAGGTATCGAGCAATTTGTCGGGCATGAGCGACACATTGAGGGCATCGACGGTGTCGATCTCCTTGCGATTGAGCAACCGCACTTCCGGTTTGTTGTTCTCCAAGAACGACAGAGTCAGCGACTCCGCCGATTGGGCCGTGACGATCCCGGTCATGGATCGGCCATCGAGCATGGTCGCCTTGTGGCTGACGAACTCGGGGCGGATGTGGGCGCTCGGATCGACGATCTGCGTCAGCAGGAAGTAGCGGTTCTTACGCTCGGCGCTCGTGAGGTCGGGGCCGATCTTCCCCCCCTCACCGTGCAATTGGTGGCAAGCGGCGCAGTGCTTGGCGAATAGGACTTTGCCGAGGGGCGCATCGCCGGGCGGAGCGCGTCCGAGCATGGCATTGAGCGAATCGATACGGGCGCGCTTCTCGCCCGGCGTCGCCGCGGCGATCTTGCCGAAGTGCTTTTCGACGAGCGCTGTCAACGCCTTGTCACCGAACGCGAGGGCGAGCTTGGCGTCGTCGGGGGTGAGTTCGGTTTTGGCGATCTTGCCGGCATCGTAGGCTTGGAAGAGTGCCAGCGCCCACGTCGGACGCGCGAGCAGTGTGCGGACGATCCGCGCCCGCACTGCCGGTGAGGATTGAGGGTAGAGCTTGAGTAGGACCTGGGGCGTTTCTTTGGCCTCACGGAGTTCGACGGCCGCGAGGACTCCGACTCGCCAGGTATCGGACTTCGACGTTTCCAACACTTCCAGCGGCTTCCATGCGGCATCGCCGGACTTCGCCAATACGGGCAGCCACTTCAGCCGCCCGGCCTCGGGCTTGCCCGCATCGGCGACGATCGCTCGGATGCCCCGCAACGTCTCGACATCATCGCACTTGGCCAGCAGCCGCAACGTGCGTTCGTCCGGCGTCGCTTCCCTCAGCATTACAACTAGATTGCGCGACTTGGCGGCCCCTCCGTCCAACGCCGATTCGACCGCGCGCAACGCGGCCGAGTAGACCTCGGAATTTCTCGACAGAAATCCGAACGCGGTCAATTGGTAGCCGACTTTGGCATGCTCTCCGCCGACGGCGAGCAGTTTTCGAATGACTTTCTCGTAGATCGGCACCGCACCCGGATTGGTGTTGGCCGCCTCGGCGACGAGCGCTCCGATATCGTCGGTCGCTTGCAGCAGATGGTGCTCGACCGCCCACCACGTCAGCAATTGAAGGGCGGGGTCTTCCGCGAGTTCTGCGCGGACCACGATTTTTTCGAGCATTCCCACAGCGTTGGCCAGACGCGCACGCTTTGCGGAACTGGCGCACTGCGCGATCAGGCGATAGCTGCCCGGAGCAATCGTCGCGGGCATCCATCCGATGTCGTGCCTGTCCGTGTAATATCGGACCGCCCATTCCAAACTCGACTCGTCCTCACTTTGTTCATCGATGGATCCGATCCCGCTCGCCCATGTATAATCCAAGGTGCCGCGCACGGCGGGATCGGGATCGCTTTTCAGCAGCGCCGCCAAGTTCACTTTCTTCTCATCCGTCTTCGCCCACAACAACATCCGCGCTTCCCTTCGCCACCACACGTTCTCATGCTTCAACAACTCCACCAACTCCTTCACCGTCTTCTTCCGCAAGTCGAACGGCTCCGCTTTCTTCATGCCCTTGTATTCGATGCGGTAAATGCGGCCGTTGGTTTTGTCCCAGTCGTCCACGGGGTCCAGATGCGCCGCGCGCTTGTCGTACCAATCGGCGACGTACACGCAGCCGTCCGGTCCTTGGATCAAATCGACCGGCCGGTGCCAAGTGTCGTGGCTGTCGAGCAGCGTGCCGCCGTGTTCGGCGGTGAAGCTCGACATCCTCGGCGTGAGCTTGTGCCAATTCACGCAGTTCGAAAGTAAATTGCCCGCGATGTATTGGTTGCGAAACTCTTTCGGGTAGACGTCCGACTGGTAAACGATGCCGCCGCAGGTGACGTGGCCGCCTTGAAAGTTTTTGTACGGCACGTGGTCGAAGTAGCCATAGGCGTACGGATTGTGCAGCGGCCCGTGCTTGCTGAACCCCTTGATGTGGTACGCCCCCTGCCGTTGGTGCAGCATCGCCACGCCGCCGAAGTTGGTCCCCGTGATGGCTTGTCCGTCTTTGTCGAAGTCGAGTCCGTAGGTGTTGCCGCCGCCCTCGCTGAAGAGTTCGAAGCGCTTCGATTGGACGTGGTAGCGCCAAATCCCCTGTTGGAATTCGACTATCTCTTCTTTCGAGGTTGGCACGCGGATCTTGTTCGTGCTCGTGCTGCCGCTGGCGCCGTAGAGCCAACCGTCCGGGCCCCATTGAAGGTTGTTCGCCAAGCTGTGCGTGTCGTTCATGCCGAAGCCGGTGAGCAATACTTTGGGATCGCCATCGGGCACGTCGTCTTCGTCGAGGTCTTCGTACTCGAGCAAGTACGGCGGCTGCACGACGTAGACGCGCTTGT
>JAYTBD010000422.1:0-1674 GCA_043737155.1 Fimbriiglobus sp.
GCCGCGTTGTTGAAGCGCGATTGGGGCATCGGCTCCGCGCTGCTCCAAGGCGGCGGCAGCAGTATGCTCGGCGTCGGTTGTCCGCCCAACGACCTGCGCGGTTGGCCCGTGTCGATCCGCCACCCCGACGCGAATCGCCCCGCGCTCGATGTCGTGTACTTGAAGGATCAGGGCCTCGGCACCTCCGCGGCGACGTTTCAATTCTTCGAGTTTCAAGGCAAGAAGTACGGCCACGTCCTCGATCCGCGCACCGGTCGCCCCGCGGAGGGGACGCGGAGCGCGTCGTGCATCGCCGGTAGTGCCGCCGAAGCCGATGCGATCAGCACGGCGTTCTTTGTCGCCGGCTCGAACTGGGCACGGGAGTACCTGCGCAGCCGGCCGAACCTCGGAGCGGTGTTGTTGAGCGAGGGAGAAGAGAGGGCCGTTCGGATCGGATTCAAAGAGTTTGGGACAGGATGAACAGGATGGACAGGATTGGCTCGGTCCAAGATCTCCGTTCTCATCCTGTCTATCCTGTTCATCCTGTCCGAACGAAGCTCGCTTGCGCGGCTGACTTTTCGGCGTCGCGCGTCTAAGATGGATACAGGTTCGTCACTCTCCGCGCTGCCCGGCCCACCATGAATTTGCCCATTCCGCCCGCGGTGCTGTACGCCGGTCTCGCCGGGGTGCTGCTCGCGCTGATCGTCGCCACCGCGCAGAATAAATGGCAGTGGCGCGTCTTTCTGCTGCTCGCACTCCGACTCGCCATCGGTTGGCATTTCCTCTTCGAAGGGTTGCACAAGGTGCAGTCGGAATACACCGGCGTCACGGACACCAACCGCGTTTTCACGAGCGAGCCCTACTTCGCCGTCGCCGAAGGGCCGCTCGGCGAAGAGTTGCGCAAGGAATACATCGGCGATCCGGAGAAGGTCTACACGGGCATGCTGAAGCAGTCCGAGCCGATGACCCCGGACGACTTCAAGAAACTGACCCCCGATCAACAGGCTGAGCGGTGTCCCCCCGATGTCGGCAAGGATCTTTCGACAACGGGAGCGGAGAATAGCGCGGCGGCGGAAGCCGATGCCGAGAAGGCGAAAACCGCGCACGGCGCGCTGCCGGACGGTGCGACCGACGCGGAGAAGAAGACGAAGAAGGACGCCAAGGACAAAGCCGACGCGGCCGAGTACCGGGCGCGCCTGCTCCGCGACGAGGCCATGCAGTTGCGCGCCGCCTATGCCCGCTGGGTCTACGGCGTGGATCGCATTGAGGCGAAAGTCGGCTATGTCACCGGCGGCGAAGGGGCGTTGCAATTCACCGCCCCGGAGCGGCTGCGCTACATCGGCCTCCTGCAAAAAGAACTTGACGAATACACGACCCGGCAGAAGTACAACCTCGGCACCGGCACCGGCATCGAACAAGCGCGGACGAAGAAGGCCCAGACCGACCTGCAAACCGCCAAGGCCGAGCTCGCCAACGACGGCATCGCCTTCGTCAAAGACTTGAAGAAGGCCGCGGGAATCGAGGTCAAGGACGAACCGAAAGAGAAGCCGATCCGCCGCATCGACTGGCTGACGCGCTGGGGCATCACGATTATCGGCGCCGGCTTGCTGATGGGTCTGTTCACCCGCGTCTGGTGCATCGCCGGGGCCGGATTTCTCGTGATGACGTACCTGTCGCACCCGACGGTGCCGTGGT
>JAYTBD010000423.1:0-4326 GCA_043737155.1 Fimbriiglobus sp.
ACGCTCACCCACGACGAGAACGAGAAGATCGTCGCGTTCGTCTGCGAGAAGGCGGCCGGGCGCATCAAGATCATGGCGGGCACCGGCAGCAACAACACGTCCGAAGCGATCCGCATGACGAAGGCCGCGAAGAAGAGCGGGGCCACGGGCACGCTGCAGGTCGGGCCGTACTACAACAAGCCGACGCAGGAGGGGTACTACCGCCACTTCGGCGCGGTCGCCGAAGCGTGCGATCTACCGCAGGTCGTTTACAACATCCCCGGTCGCACGGGCTCGAACATCCTCCCCGAGACGATGGCCCGCCTCGCCGAGAAGTACCCGAACATCATCGCGGTGAAGGAAGCGACCGGCTCGCTCGACCAGGCGTCCCAGATCCAGGCCGTCTGCGACCTCGGGATACTCAGCGGCGATGATTCGCTGACGCTGCCGCTCATGAGCATCGGTGGCATCGGCGTGGTCAGCGTCGTCGGCAATATCGTCCCGCGCGACATGATGGCGCTGGTGAAAGCGTTCGCCGCGGGAAAGCACGCCGAGGCGCTGACGTGGCACCGCAAGCTGTTCCCGCTCTGCCGCGATATGTTGAGCGTGGCGACGAACCCGATCCCGGTGAAGACGGCGATGATGCTGCTCGGCCGGGCCGGCAACGAGATGCGCCTGCCGATGTGCGAGATGGACGGAGCGGGCGTCGCCAAGGTGCGTCAGACTCTGGTGAACTACGGGTTGCTTTCGTAAGCCACGCTCTGCGTGACGCCGATGAGGAATGCGGCTTTGCCGATGAACCTGAAGTTGGACCGAAGGGCTGGGCGACGTCCCGAAGCTAGACACGGTAGCATGACCCGTGTCAGCCGACCGGATACCGGTTCGAAAGCATCACCTCCAACGGGTGCAGTGCTTCGCGACCCGTGAGATCGCGGATTTGATGCCGGCAGCTCGTGCCCGTGGCCACGATCGTCGCATCCGGAGCCGCATTCAACTTCGGGATCAGGTCGAGGTTCGCGATCCGCACGCTCAGGTCGTAGTGCTGCTTTTCGTAGCCGAACGCACCGGCCATACCGCAACAACCCGCGTCGAGAGCGGTCGCATCGCAGCCGGCGCCGGCCAGCGCGTCCATTGTCCCCGCGATGCCGACGAGCGCGCGCTGGTGGCAGTGCGGATGGAACAGCACCCGCCGACGGTCGGTTGTCACCGGCTGCAGAACCTTCGCCAAGAAGCTCTCGGCGAGTTCGGCCGATTTCGCCACCGCATCGGCCGCGGGGCCGGGCACCAGTTCGGGCCACTCGTCCGCCAACGTGAGGATGCAACTCGGTTCCAACCCGAGGATCGGCACGCCCTGTGCCGCGGCTTCCACCAACTTGGCGATGCCCGCCTCGGCGAGTTCGCGCGCATCGCGGAGGTAACCTTTCGAGATCATCGCGCGCCCGCAACAGACGGATGCCAAACTCACCGAATAGCCGGCGCTTTCCAGCAAAGTCACCGCCGCTCGGCCTATTTGTGGCTCTTGAAACGTCGTGAAACAATCGTCGAGTAAAACGACGGGTTTCAAAGCCGCTTCCGTGGGTCGCGGCGATGATAGTCTCATTGCGAACCATTTGCGGAAATGCTCCGCGTGCAGCTCCGGCAAACTCCGGCGCCGGTCGATTCCCGCCAAGCTTTGTAGCAGCCCGCGCACCAATGGCTGCCGCGCGATCCAGTTGGCCACCTCGGCGAAACCCGCCCCCAGCGGGCTGAGGATGTGGACGTTCTTCACCAGCGTGTGCCCCAGCGGCCGGGTGCGCTTGGCGTAGTACGCCTGTTGGAACTCCGCCTTCAACTTGGCGAGATCGACGTTGCTCGGGCATTCCGATTTGCAGGCTTTGCAACTCAGGCACAGGTCCATCACCGGGGCCAACCAGCGCGAAGCGAGCGGGGTCGATTCGGTCGGTTCGCTCAGCGCGATGCGCAAAGCGTTGGCCCGGCCGCGCGTGCTGTCGCGCTCCTCGAGGGTCGCCCGGTAGCTCGGGCACATGGCGCCGCCCTGCGTCTTGCGGCAGACCCCGGCGCCGTTGCAGAGTTCGATACTGCGGAAGAAGCCGCCCTGCGTGGAGTAATCGAAGATCGTCTCGGTCTCGGGGGCCGCGGCGTCGGGGATGAATCGCAGGTTCGCTTCCATCGCGGGGCCGTCGACGATCTTGCCGGGGTTGAGGACGTTGGCCGGGTCGAAGGCCCGCTTGACTTGGCGGAAGGCGTCGTACATCCGGTCGCCGAACATCTTCCGGTTCCACTCGCTCCGCACGAGTCCGTCGCCGTGTTCGCCGCTGAGGGAACCGTTGAACTCGAGCACCAGGTCGGTGACGTCGGTCATGATCGCCCGCATCCGCACGATGTCGCCGGTATCGTGCAGGTTCAACACCGGGCGGATGTGCAGGCAGCCGACGCTGGCGTGGCCGTAGAACGCGCCGTCGGTGCCGTGCTTGCGGAAGATGCTGCGGAACCGCGCGGCGAACTCGGGCAAGCGCTCCGGTGCGACGGCGCAATCTTCGACGAAGGTCACCGGTTTGCCGTCGCCGGGCATTCCGTACAGCAGCGGCACCGCCGCGCTGCGCAGGCTCCAAAGCGGATCGCGCAGCGCCGGGTCGGTGGCGCGCACCGCCGCTGACATGCCGTTGACACCGGTCAAACGCCGCGCGAGTTTCTCGACGCGATCCTCCACTTCCGCGACCGTGTCGCCGAAGAACTCGACCATCAAGAGCGCCGCCGGGCGACCGTGGATCGCCGCCATCGTCCGGCTCAAGGATCGTTGATTGCGGGCGAGATCGATCAGCATTGAATCCATCAACTCGACGGCCGAGGGCTGAAGTTCTAGGCAAATGGCGAGCGCATCGAGCGCCGCGCTCAGGGAATCGAAGTGCGGTACGAGCAATCCGCGCTGCTTCGGGCGGGGGACCAAATTCAGTTCGGCCCCGGCTATAACGGCGAGCGTTCCCTCCGACCCGACGAGCAGCGGCACGAGGGAATTGGCGTGCGTCTTCGCGTTCTCCGGCAGCAGTCCCGCGAGGTTGTAGCCGCTGACTTTGCGGAGGATCTTCGGAGTGCGTTTCCCGATCTCGTCGGCATTCCCGCGGACGATCTTCCCGACCTCGCGGTAGACGTGCCCCTCGGTCGTCGCGAGTTCTTCCTTCGCTTCGCGATCCAGCTCCGAGAGTTTGTGAAACTCCGGCATCGAGCCGTCGGCCAAAATCGCCGTCAGCTCCCGCACGTGATCGACGGTCTGCCCGAAGAGCACCGAGCGCGCCCCGGCCGAGTTGTTGCCGATCATCCCGCCGAGTGTGGCCCGGTTGATGGTGGCGACATCCGGCCCGAACATCAAGTCGTGCGGTGCCAGTTTCGCGTTGAGATGCTCGAGCACCACTCCCGGTTCGACGGTGACCCTCCGCCCCGCGACATCGACTTCCCCCACGGCATTCAAGTACTTGGAACAATCGAGCACGATGCCCGCGCCGATGCTTTGACCCGTCAAACTGGTGCCGGCGCCGCGGGCGGTGATGGGCACGTTCAACTCCGCGGCGATCTGCACGGTCGCCTGTAAATCCGCGACGGTGCGCGGCACGACGACGCCGAGCGGCACGATGCGGTAGTGGCTGGCGTCGGTGGAGTAAAGCTGCCGGGAGGTGTCGTCGAAGCGGACTTCCGCCGATGTATGATGGGCCAAGTATTTGACGAGGGACTCGCGCCGGACCGCGAGGAAATCGGATGGGGTCATGGAGAGAATTGTAGGGGGTGGGGCGATTCCCGTAGGGGCATCCCTCGTGGGTGCCGCGATCGGTTGCACGGTTAACGAGCGAACCTCGGCACCCGGATCAGGGCACCCATAAGGGGTGCCCCTACTTCCTGATGAAAAATCGCACTCGGTCGGTCTTGGTCACCATCTCCCATTCCCCCGGTCGCCGTTCGAAGTAATCCCCATAGCCCGAAGGGTTCCTCGTCAGCGCGAAGTCGAATCGGCCGTACTGCGCTTGCCAGCGCGCCATGGCGTCGGCGGTGCCGGTGTGCTCTGCATTGACGAAATCGATGAGCCAATCGTCGCCGAAGACTTCGCAGCGGTCGTCGACGAACACCCGGTAGCCGGGGCAGTGGTACTCGAGGAAGCCGCCGTAGATGTACTCGCAGAAGATGTTTTTCTCGCCGATGCACGAGATGAGTTCCTGTTTCTTCAAATCGTCGAGTGCCTCCGTCGGCCAGAGGGCCGGGTCGAGTTTCGCGCACCCGCTGCCGACGAAGGGCACCGGTACCCGCGCGGCTTGCAGTGCCCAAGCAATGCCGACGCAGAGGCACGCCGCGATGAGAATG
>JAYTBD010000424.1:0-10308 GCA_043737155.1 Fimbriiglobus sp.
TACATTACTATGCCGGCCTCTGGTCCCTGTCGGTGTGTGTAGCGGGCTGTGAGTTCGGGTGTGGAGTGCCCGGCGAGTTCATGTGCGGTGCGAAGATCGACCCCGTTGCGGACCGACATGGTCAAGCAGGTGTGGCGGAGGGCATGGAAGTCGGCGAACTCCGGCCGGTCCGGGCCCTCAACGGCGTAGGCGATGCCGGCGGCTTCGAGGTCGCGGCGGGATGGCCGAAGCTATCGCGGCGCGGGAGACGAAACGCGGGGCGGCGAAAGCGGGAGCGCAGTGGCGGTTCGCGACGCCCGATGCCCGGGTGGGACTCCGTCGACTCTGCCCCCACCCTGCGAGATGAGATTTGGCAATGGACGGTCCAGTACGACAGAACGCGAACCGCATTGTGGTGGCATCCCGCGGCTGAACTTGACACCATAGAATCTTCCCACTCGCCTCCGTTCCGCGATCCCCGAGCTTCCGGATGAGTTTTTCGGTTCCAACGCCGATGCGCAACTCTCGACGCGGATCAAGTCATTCGAAACCGCCTTCGGAATGCGGGCGGAGATGCCGACCGCGTTCGACTTCGCCAAGGAGACCGACGAACATGGCATCCGCGCCGTGGAGAAGCCGGCGCACGTCCACGATTTCCATGCGACGATCTTGCACCTGATGGGCTTGAATCACACGAAGCTGACGTACCGCGACGAAGTCGTAAAGGGGTGCTGAGTTGACGAGTTTCGCAATCGCCGTCGCGCTCGCCGTGACCGGGGCGTCACCCGTGGAAGCGTCGGCGGAATCTGTGATCGATCAAGTGGAAGCGATCCTGAAACTCCGGAAGTCGGAGTGGCCGAAAGGTTCGGTACGAGCGATCGAAGCCGCGATCGCCCAGAAGGATGCCCCCGCTCTGCATAAGGCGCTCGACGAGTCGGTGTTCCTGCGTGTGGGCATCAATCCCGAAGGTCGAGTCCGGCTCGCGCGCGGAGTTGCGCCGGCGGAACTCGTCGCCGAGCGGCCGGCGCTCTTCTTGATCAAGATTGAAAATCTCAGCGGGAGCCAACAGAGGCTAATACCGCGAGGGACCTTCGCGGCCGACGAAGACAACCCGTTCACGCTGACGCTGATGAAACCGACCGACCTCGCCGGCCTGCCGATCGAGTACAGACTCCTCGAGATCACGGGCAGCAAGCCCGGCCGCTCCGAGTTGACCATCGCATTCCAAGCCGGGCAAGGGTCCGAGGACCTCGGCTTCCGAGCCGATGTCCCGGTATTGTTCAAAGTGACTCGCTCAATCGTTCCCCCATCCGAGGACACCTCTCCATGTGCCGCCTCCTCGCTCTCGCGATCCTGCTCGGGATCGCCCTGCCCGCGTCCGCCGTCGATTTGCCGTCGGTGAAGAGCGTCGAAGCCCAACCGCTGCTGGCGCAGGCCAAACGGCTCGCCCAAGCGCTCGACTCCCTCGGTCAACCGCTCCCGACGACCACCGCCGAATCGCTCGCGGCGCTCAAAGCGAAGGACGGCGACGCGGCCGTGGCCAAGGTGCAGGCGCTGCTCGATCCGCTCTGCTTCGCAGCGGTCGAGATCGACGAGAAGGGCGTGGCCAAAGTCACGGCTTCGATGACGAAGCCGGAGCTGGTCGAGCAAGGCTGGCGAGTCCACATCGTCAAAGTGATCAACAAACCGGGTGCGACCGGCCAACTCCGCATCGATAGCCCGAGTGCGAAGCCGGTGCCGCACTCGCCGAAGGACGACGTGACGAACCGCTGGCTCAGTTTGGTGGCGCATACCGCCCAGCCGCTGCTGCCGAACCTGAGCGGACTCGGCTTGGAGTACACGTTGGTGCAAATCTACAGCCGCGACGCGGGGGAGAAGACGGCCGAGATCAACTTCCGCGTCGAGGGGGGCACCGGGTTGAAAACGGCCCAAGGGAAGCACGTCCGCGAGTGGAAATTCGAGAAAGACGCCGATGGTTGGACGGCCGACAACCACTGCAAGCTCGCAGCGGCGAAGGAGAAGTTGGAAGTCACGATGACGGACGTCGACCCATACATCTCGGCGAAAATCGAAGCCAAGAAGGGCAAGTTCACATTGCGATTCTGGGCCGAGCTCGAGAAAGGGGGGGTCGGTCAAGTCTTCTGGACGACCAAGGGCCGCCCGCAGTCGGACGGTCGACACTCGGCGAACTTCCCGATCGAAGCCGGTCGCGGGAAGGAATACGAGGTGAAGTTCGAGTCGTTGGACGACGACCTCGCCGGTATCCGCATCGATCCGGGGAGCGAGCCGGGCGCAGCCGCGTTCGACTGGATCAATCTGGGGTATCAAGCGGACTCGCCCACGTTCAGCGGCGGTGCGAAGGTCACGTTCACCGCGAAAGCGTCGGTGCCGGTCACCTTCAAAGTGACCGAGTTCGACGGGACGCCGACGACCGCCGCGTTCGTCATCCGCGACAAGGAGAACCGCGTCTACCCCGCGCAGGCGAAGCGGCTCGCCCCGGACTTCTTTTTCCACGCGCAGGTCTACCGCGCGACCGGGGAGAAAGTTCTGCTCCCCGCCGGGACGTACACCGTCGTTTGTTCGCGCGGGCCGGAGTCGATCCCCGAGAAGAAAGAATTGATCGTCGGCGATAAGCCGGTCGAGTTCCGCTATTCCGTGGCGCGCTGGATCGACGCCGCGAAGCGCGGCTGGTGGAGCGGCGACCACCACATCCACGCGGCCGGGTGCCAGCACTACGAAAACCCGACCCAAGGCGTCGAACCGATCGACATGATGCGACACATCGTCGGCGAGGACATCAAAGTCGGCTGCTGCTTGACGTGGGGGCCGTGCTTCGATTACCAGAAGCGATTCTTCACCGGCAAGCCGGACGACGTCTCGCGACCGCCGTACTTGCTGCGCTACGACGTGGAGGTCAGCGGCTTCGGTTCGCACGCCTCCGGGCACTTGAACCTGCTCAATTTGAAGGAGCAGATTTACCCCGGTGGTAAATCGAAGGACCACTGGCCGACGCTCGGGATGAACACGCTGCGCTGGGCCAAGAAGCAAGGGGCAGTGTGCGGGCCGGCGCACTCCGGTAGCGGGTTGACGCGCGTGATCGGCCGCGTGCCCGGTGCGAAGGACGGCCCCGGCGAACTGCCCACGTTCGACATCCCCGCCTACGACGGCATCGGTGCCAACGAGTTCATTGTCAACGCCGCGCACGAGGTCCCCGGACCGGATGGCAAATTGGTTCCCGCGGTCGATTTCATCAGCACGATGAACACGTCCCGCAACGCCGAGTGGACGATGTGGTACCACGTGCTGAATTGCGGGTTCCGCGTCCGCGCCAGCGGCGAGACCGATTTCCCCTGCATCACGGGCGAGCGCGTCGGCGTCGGCCGGGGGTACGCCAAGGTCGATGGAGAACTGACATTCGAAAAATGGATCCGCTCCATCGCCGACGGTCGGAGTTACGTCGGCGACGGCGCGACGCACTTGATGGATCTCACCGCGACGGCGGCCGACAAGAAGTACGAACTCGGACTGAAGGGGAGCGAGATCCGCATGCCGAAGCCGGGCGAGGTGACCCTCGCCTTGCAGGCGGCCGCGTACTACCCGGGGAAGAAAACGGTGCCGGTGGAACTCGTTGTGAACGGTCTTCCGGTGGAGAAGCAAGAGATGCCGTGCGATGGCAAAACCCGCGAGTTGACTTTCACCGCGGAGATCGGGGCGAGCAGTTGGGTCGCGGTGCGGGTGGTGCCGACCGGGCACACCAACCCGTTCTTCGTGATCGTGGACGACAAACCGATTCGAGCGAACAAAGCGAGCGCCGAGTGGTGCTTGGCGGGCGTCGAACAGTGTTGGAAATCGAAGCGGAAGACCTACCACAAGAACGAGCAGAAGCAGGCCGAGGCCGATTACGACCACGCCCGCAAGGTGTACAAGGCCATCATTGCGGAATCGAAGTAGCGCGACCTTTCGGCGCGGCGGGGCGTAAAACAAGGATGGTCGTCCTCTCCCCGTCGAAGGAAGCCGCGCCGTGACACCACCCGTGACCCCTCCGCGCCGTTCGCGCCGACCTGTGTTCCTCGGCCTCGGGATTGTCGCGTTGCTCGGCATCGCCATCGCCGCATTTTTCTTGCTGCGCAAGGCGGAGGATCAATCGAAGTCCGACCCGCTCGCGGCGACCGAGGCGAATGCCCGCGGTATCGCTTTGATGGAGCAGTTCGTCTACTCCGACCCCAAGCAACCGAGCGATGCGGTCCGCGAATTCACCGAAGCGGCGCGGCTCGCCCCCGATTGGGTACCGGCCCGGATCAACCTCGGCATGGCGTTGTACAACGCCGCGTCGGAAGAGAACGACCCGGTGCTGCCGCGGGCTGTCGCGATCTTCGAACAAGTGCTGAAGGAAGAGCCGGATAACCTCTATGCGCACTTCAACCTCGGCATCATTTTTAAATACCAAGCGAAGTACAAGGAGGCGGAAACGCATTTTCGCAAGGTCACCGATCTCGATCCCGAGGACGACCGCGCGTGGTTGTACCTCGGGCAGTCGTTTGTCGATCAGCAGGTGAACCCCGAGTGCCGTCAGTATTTCCAGAAGGCGCTCGCGCTCAATCCGTACTTGGTTACGGCGACGTACGCATTGGCGAACCACGCCGACACGAACGAAGCCGAACAGAAGATTTTGTTGGAGCGCATGAAGCAGCTCCAAGCGGCCAATTGGGAAGATGAAGCCCGCCCGGATCGCCACTCGGAACAAGGGCGGTACGCCACGGTCATCGGGCGCGGACCCGCCAAGCCCGCCGACATCGGGCCGATGCCGATGTTCGAGCAGACGAGCAGTTGGACCGCCGACGCGAGTGTGGAATGGGCGGAGCCGGAGGATCCCGTGTCGAAATCGCTCCGCGATCGCTTCGGCGGTGCGATGATCCGCTTCGATTTCGACGGCGACGACAAGCCCGATCTGCTGCTGCTCTCCGCTGCCTCGCGGAATGGAAAGCTCGGCGATGTCTTGTTGCGCAACACCGGTACGGGCTTCATCGACATCTCCGCTGCCGCGGGCTTGGGCGATAGCGGCAGCTTCGCCGGGGCCGTCGCCGACTACGACAACGACGGCCGCCCCGACTTGGCACTCGCGGGTCTCCACGGCCTGCGGCTGCTGCGGAATGCGGATGGGAAAAAATTCGAAGACAAGACCACGGCGACGGGGTTCGACAAAGCGACCGGCGTGTTCCGCGCGCTCTGCTGGCTCGACATCGACCAAGACGGCGACCTCGATTTGCTCGCCGGGGGGGACAAATTCACAGTCCTGCAGAACATCGGGATCGCTCCCGCATCGCGGGCGGACGAACCGACCCCGCCGTTGACGACCGCATTCAAATCGATCGACTTGCCGGTCCCGAGTTCGAGCGGCCGGGTGAACGGGTTGATCGCCACCGACATCGATGGCGACAAAGATGTCGATCTGATCGTGCTGATCGAAGGCAAACCGCCGGCCGTGATTCTCAACGACCGCCTCATGCGCTTCAGCGCGGGTAAGCCGCTGCCGACCGATGCCGCGGATTGGCACAGCGGGTTGGTGCTCGATTCCAACGGCGATGAGCAATCGGATCTGCTGCTCCTCGGCTCCGGCAAACCCGGGTTCCTCGTCAGCAAGAAAGATCTGCCCGGCGCCGACTTCGCCAAACGCTTCGCCCTCGGTGCGACCGATACGCCCGCGCTCCTTTCGGCCCAGCGCTGCGATCTCGATCTCGACGGCCGCAGCGATGTCGTCGGGTTATCGAAAGATGGACGGGCTGTGTTTCTGCAGGGGGATGGCGAAGGCAAACTCGCCAACCGGGCGGAACCGTTCGGTCCGGCGGTCGCCAAACTGATTGGGTTCAAAGCCGTGGCGACCCTGGACGCCAACGGCGATTGCAGCCCCGATCTCATCGTTTGGGGATCGGATGGCGTGAAGGTCTTCCTCGGGCAGAGCAATGGCAACCACGGGCTGAAGCTCGCGTTCACCGGCGTCCGCGACAATAACAATGCCGGGGCCGGGCAGAAGAACCTGCGCTGCAATACCAACGGCATCGGTTTGAAATGCCGGACCATCACGGGCCCGCTGCTGTCGATGGTAGAACTGACCACGCTCTCGTCCGGGCCGGGGCAATCGCTGCTGCCCATCGACATCGGCATCGGCAAACGAACCCAAGCCGACGCCGTCCGACTCCGCTGGCCCGACTGCGTGGTGCAGGCCGAACTTTCGATCCCGGCCTGCTCCGTGGTCACGATCCGCGAGATCAACCGCAAGCCGACGTCGTGCCCCGTGCTGATGACGTGGGACGGCGAGAAGTGGGTTTACGTCACCGACTTCCTCGGCGGCGGGGCGCTCGGAGAATCGGGCTCCGACGGCTCCGTGCGACCGCCGCGACCGGAAGAGTCGGTGAAGATCGAATCGCATCAACTCGGGTTGAAGAAGGGGAAGTACCACCTGCGGATCGCGGAGCCGATGGACGAGGTGATGTATTTGGACGCCGTCCGATTGGCCGTCGTCGATCACCCCCCCGATGCGGTCGTCTACCCGGACGAGCGCTTCGCCGTCGCCGAGCCTTTGCCGACGCAGAAGATCTTGGCGTTCCGCAAACGCGCCGCGCCGGTGCAAGCGCGCGATCACCGCGGGATAGACCGGTTGAAGTTGATCCTCGACAAGGACGGCGAGACGGTCAGCGACTTCGCCAAACGCTCGTGGCTCGGCTTCGCCGAGGAGCATTGGCTCGAGTTCGACTTCGGCGACCGGCTGAAGAATTTGCCCAAAGACGCCCCGCTGTACTTGGTGCTCGCCGGGTGGACGGACTACCCATACCCGGAGTCGATCCTCGCTGCCGAGCAGGCGGGGGTGGCCATGCTCCCACCGGTTCTCGAGCATCAGAAGCTCGATGGCTCGTGGGAGAAACTCGCCGACATCGGCTTCCCCGCCGGGCTACCGAAGGTCATGACGGTGCCCGTCGGCAAATGGATCACACCGACTTCGACGGGAAAGTACCGCCTCCGCACGAACCTGCAAATCCACTGGGATCAGGTGTATATCGGGGCGGACGAAGAAATCGCTACGTGCACGGAATTGAAACCGGCGTCCGTCGTGCTGACTCACCCCGGATTCGTCCAAGAGATTTCGACGAACGGTCGACCGCCGCAAGCCTATGATCCGCTGAAGTTCGAAAGCGTGGCCGTGACGAACTGGAAAGGGCGTCTGACCAAACTCGGCGAAGTGACGGAACTGCTCGCGGGAATCGATGACCGCTTCGCCATTTGCGGGCCGGGCGACGAAGTGTTCGTCGAGTTCGACCCGACGAGCTTACCGCTGCTCAAAGCTGGCTGGGTGCGGTCGTTCGTCCTGCGCACCAACGGGTATTGCAAAGACACGGCCCCGACCACGCAGAGCGGCGGCGATGTCGACCCGTTGCCCTTCCGGGGGATGAAGACTTACTCGAGCGAGGAGTTCGGCCCGAAGTCCCACGCGGAAGATAGGCGAATCTGGCACACCCGCCCCGCCGGCGGCGGGCGCTGAATTCCATCGCGCCAGCGGCGGAGTCAGCATCGTGGAATCCGGGGTTGGCACTTTCCCATCCCGGCCCGATCTGCTTAAATCGTGCGCTCCCCCGCGAGTCACCATGCAGGATCGCCATGCTCCCTTTTCCCAACCTCTCACCGCCGGATGCCCGCGTCGCAAGTTCGGCCTTCGAGTTTATGCAGTTCCTACTGGACGACGACACGAACCTCACGCCCGCCGGCAACCTCACCGGCGCCGCCAAGCAGAAGTGCCGCGCGCGGTTGGACGAAATTGTCGCCGCGGACGAGAGCAACAGCCGAACAGCGCCGGTCGCCGAAGCCGCGGAGGCGCCGTGATCGAGCGCTTGCGAATCCGCAACTTCCGCCGCTACACGGACGCCACGCTGGCGTTCGAGCCGGGGATGAACTACCTCGAAGGGCCGAACAACGTCGGCAAAACGACGGTCTTCTTCGCCGTCGAGTACGCCCTCTTCGGCCGCGTCGAAGGTTTCAAGACGATCCGCGCGCTGATGCGACCGGGCAAGCGCTCCATCGGCGCGGAACTCCTGTTCGTCGGCGCAACCGGCGAACGATTCCTCCTCCAGCGCATCCACCAATCGCCGCCGAAATCGAAGAAGACGCTCGAGGGCCACTTCACGTTGAAGGCGATCCTCGACGACGGCGAGAAGTATCTCCTCGCCTCCGATTTCGGCGACACCGAAGACAAGCTGGCATTGAAGCTCCAGGAACTCACGGGGCTCACGCGGCGATTCTTTTGCATCGCCTTGCACATGCGACAGGGTGAAATCCCCGCGATCCTCGACGGTTCCAAACAGCTCGACATCGTCCTCGGCGTCACCGCGGCGTCGATGGCCGAGGACGAACTCCGCCAGATGGCGCTCGAGTTGGAGAAGGAAGCGGCGGGGTTGGACGTGCTGCGCGAACGCATCCGCTCCGCGGGCAACGAGCTGGCGCAGGTGCACGGCGAAGCGACCGCGACCGCGGCCGAGGAAAAGATGACGTCGGACAAACTGGCCGCGCTCGGCGAAGCCGCCGATCCGCGCAAGGAATTGGACGAGCGACTCGCCCCGCTGCTGAAAGCCTTATCGACATTCGAAGAGCGGCAGAAGCAGAGCGAAGTCGCCGAGCGCCGACTCGCCGACGAGCGCGAACGCTTGGAAGAAGCCCTGCGCGATGGGACAAAAGCGGAGGCCGAGAAGGAACTGGCTGTGTTGGAATCGCAAACCGAAGCGCGCACGCGGACCGGTGATAAGCTCCGCGGGGAACTCGAGACGATCCTGACCGAGAAGCGCAAACTCCACGAGCAGCGCGGCGACCTCGCCGGTCGACTCGACCGCCGCAAGGCTCTGCCCCAAGGCCAAGGGGCCAAGTGCGAGGTCTGCGGCGCCGCCATCGACGCGGCGACGACGACGAAAGAACTCGCACTGTGGTCCGACGAGATCGCCCGGTTGGACGAGGCGCTGGCGGAGCTTCAACTGAAGCAATCGGCGGTGCGGGAATCGCTCGATCTAGCCGATGCGGAGGAACGCAACCAAACTCGACGCACGGGCAAGTTGAAGGAACAGCGGGAGCGCCTGTCTTCCCTGGATGAGAAGCTCGGGAAGCGGCGGTCCGAGGGCGAGACCGCCGCAACCGCGGAAACGGAAGCGTTCGCCGCGGTGCATACCGAAGCGAGAGCCGCGAAGGTCGAGGCGGATTGGAAACTGGAAGGAGACCCGGCCGCGGTGATCGCTTCCATCCGCGGTGCGGTCGATGCGTTGAAACAAACGATGGCCGAGACCGTGGGCCGACGAGTCGCCGAGCGACAGGCGCTCACCGACTTGATGCGGCGTTTCGAGGCGCAAAAGCAGGCGCTCGCCCGCCGGCAGACCGACCTCGAACGCGAACAAGCCACGGCCAAAGCCAACGCGGCCACGCTGGAAATCAAAGCCGCGCGGGCGGAGCGATTCCGGCGCATCTCCTCGGCGTTCAAAGAGTACCAAGTGCAGATCCGCAGCGAAGCGTCGATCAAGCTCGCCGCGGACACGATCGCACTTCATCGCCGGCTCTCGCAGTCCGACGAATTCACCGCGCTGATGATTGACCCGACGCAATACTCCGTTCAAGTCGTGCCGAAAGAACTCGACGAGGAGGTGCCCGCGTCCCTCTACGAAGGCGGCGGCCACCGGCTACTCCTCGGCTTGGCCTATCGCCTCGCCGTCGCCCGGCTCTCGGCGGCGTGCCCCGTATTGCTGCTCGACGAACCGACCTACGGTTTGGATACGGAGCACCGCGAGGCATTGCTGAATCGCCTCGGCGACCGCGAAATCGCCAAGCAGGTGCTGCTGGTCACGCACCATGCCGGGCCGGAGTTGGTCGGGAAGCGCGTCCGCTTGGCCCGGCAGGACAACGAAACCGTCGTGGTGAACTGAAGAGAGCATCCCCATGCCCCGCGCCGACCGCATCGATCATTGGGTCACCGGCCTCAACGGCTTCGTCTCCGCGGGGCGTTTCGTCACCGTCGTCGACGTCGAGCCGCTGGTGGAAGCCGGCGGGGAAAGCGACGCGGATCCCGTCTGGGATGTGCGGATTCAGAAAGCGCTCTTCACGATGTTGAAGGAGCGATTCGACGCCAACCCGGAGTTGAACCAGCGTTTCCGAGCTTCGACCGATTGGAAGCTGCTGAACCAAATCCTGACGGGCGCGCGTGTCAAGGAACTCACCCGCGTCCGCATCGTGAAGAAGGGCCGCACCTCGGGGGGCGCGGGCTTCGACGTGAATTTCAGGATGATTTTCATATTTGCAAGCCGCGAT
>JAYTBD010000425.1:0-1669 GCA_043737155.1 Fimbriiglobus sp.
TACAATACCGATGAAACGGCTCGGATACGATTCCGCGCCGACGGAGCTTCCCGATCTTCCGCGATCGGCGCGCGAACGCGGCCAACTCTGGAGCGACGCCGTTTTTCAAGCGGTGCTGGCTTTGAAGAAACAACTGACCCACCGCGATGCCGCCATCGCCGCGGCCGCGGCGAACTCAATCCTCGAACTCGAACGGACGCGCATGCGCCATTCCACATTCGTCGCCGGGAGCGAAGAGGTCTCGGACGCGCGACTGGCCTTCGAAGAAGAGGAGCGCGGCGATCGGGAATTCGCCGCGCGGCGCACCGCCGAGGCCAAAGCGAAGGAGCCGGGCCCGGTTCGGACGGACGAACAGGCGATCGCCGAGCACCTCCAAGAAGTCGCCAAGTCGTTCGAGAAATCGGGCCATCCGATGCCGGGGAAACCGGAAAGCTTCGTCCGAGGTCTGTTGAAGCGGTGGGGGTTGCAGGCCGGCGCGATCCCGCAGGGCGACTTCGGCAAGCACCTGCGGATTCACGGGTCGGCGACGCGGTCGCGGTATGAGTGACCCGGTTCCGTACCGAGATTGTCACTTCAACTCGCCCGCGGCTTCCATCACTGATACCCTGCGAGATTCCCTCTCCCCGCGAGATTCCCATGCGACGCATTCGACTGTTCCTGATCGCACTCTGTTTCACCCTGCCGCCGCTCACCAGGGCCGCCGACACTCCGGCGACGAGCAAGATCGTCGCGGTCGATTTATTCAAGAACGGATTGGCTGTGGTCCGGCGCGAGGCAACGCTGGGCAAAGCCGGGACGTACGTGTTCGACGATGTGCCCGACGCCATCCACGGCACCTACTGGATCGAAAGCTCCGCGCCGGTGGAGACGCTCGTGAAATCGCGGGAAGTCGATGTCCCGATGGCCGAGGTGCCGCCGGGGAACTTGCAGGACGACCTCGCCGGGAAAAAGGTGACGATCCATTTCCGCGGGGAGAAGCTGCCGCCGGTAATCGGAATGGTGGTGAAGTTCAAAGCGGCGAAGGCCGAGGAGGGTGGCCAGCAACCGTCGCGGTTTTTGATCCTCGAGACGGCCAAGGGCCGGAGCTATGTGGAATCGTCGGAGATCGCCAGCGTCGAAGCCGAGGCGGGCGACGGCAAGGTGAAACGGCGCCGACCGCAGTTGCTGCTCACGCTCGGCGCGACCGAGAAGGCCGAGACGAAAGTGGCGATCCGCTATCTGGCGCGCGGGATCACTTGGGCGCCGAGTTACAAGATCGACATCGGCGATCCGAAGTCGCTGACGCTGGAGCAGCACGCGGTGGTGAAGAACGAACTCGCCGACTTGACAGATGTGGACGTCCGATTGATCTCGGGATTTCCGAGCGTGCAGTTCGGGCACGTTCGTTCATTGATGTCGACGCGGACGACGATGGCCAACTTCTTCAATGAGCTGAATCGGGGAGAGGTGAGTCCGGGCCGCTTCGACTATCGGGCGATGCAGCAGAATAGCCAGTTCAATGCCAGTGCCCTTTTTGCGGACCTGGCCGCCGTTCCAACCGGCGAAGGCGTGGATGTCCACTACGAACCGATCGGCAAGCGGACGCTCGCCGATGGCGATGCCTTGTCACTCACGGTGGCCAAGGGGACGGCGAAGTACGACCGCATCGTCGAATGGCTCGTGCCCGATA
>JAYTBD010000426.1:0-4316 GCA_043737155.1 Fimbriiglobus sp.
GGGGCGGGTACCGATTTCGTTTCCGGGACAAAGGCGGATCAAGCTTTACCCAGGACCGCGTCGAGCGCCCAACAACCGCGGACATGGCCGCTCGGAACTCGCATGTGCAGAAGCAATTCGTCGTCGGTGCAGCCTTCCTCTTCCAATGCGTCGGCCAAGATGGGAAAGCGATCGTAGGCCTGATCGCGGTGAATGGCCGTCGCCACCGCCCGGGCGGTTTCGGACACGCGGATCAACCAACCTGGAGTCGCCCGTTCCGCCGGTTGCATCCACGTCGGCACGGCCGTGCGCGGGGCGAACGGGTTGCCGATCACCTCGCGGAATAGGTGGCAAAGCTCGGCGTGGCGCTTGACTCGCGCCGCCCGCGCCAAGCCTTCCCCGGCGTCGCGTCCGGCGACGGACTCGACCAATTCGATGATCCGGTGCAGGGAGTCGTCGAGGGGACTGCTCACAGTCGCGCGGAGAGCGCGGATCGCGAAGGCGCGCGGGCTCTGTTGGTCGCTCTCGGCCATCGCGTCCTGCGCGATCAGTTGGGCGGACGCTTGGGCATGGCGGAAGGCTTCGAGAGAAGCTTGGCCTTCCGCGTATTGCTCGATGGCGCATAGGATCGCGGGAACGCGGTCTTGGGGGAGGTGGTCGAGAATCGACCGGCATGCGCCGCACATCAGCAATTGCATCTTGCGCGAACTCGTCCGCGTGCGGATGTACCGCAGCATGTCGTACGCGCCGGTGGTCGTGTTTTGCCAGTCGATTTCAGTCATGGTATCTGGCCGCATCCTAGCGGGGGCCGGCGGAATTTGAACCCCAACCGAGTTTAGGGGTACACATACAGATTTTGGCATCGGGCCATCTTCCTGGCTGATTGCTGATACCTGATCGCTGACATCTGTCCCAATCAAAACCTTGGGAAACAAAAACAGCAATCGGCGATCAGCTATCAGCAAACCCTTGCCTATCCGAGGTTCGGAGAGTCCATATTCCGTACGTGCACCCCGGGTTCACTGTTTCAAGGATTCGAAGACGGAGCGATAGACGACACGGATCGACCCCTTAACCACATCCAATTCGCGCCGGAACAGTTCGGCGGCCGCGATTCCGTCGGCGGGTTCGAAGCCGGCGCGACGGGCCAGTTTTTCCAAATCGCCCCCCGGCTCCGGAATTTCCGTGAGCGGTCGATCGGTCACGATCCGCAGACGGGCTTCCACGAATCGCAGGTACGAGTATCCGCGCCGCAGGATTTCGATCTGTTCCGGTGACAAAAGTTCCGACTCCGCCAGCGCGTCCAATGCGTTCCAAATGTTCGATTGCAGGATAGTGGGGTATTGCCTCGCGTGTCGCAAAATCAGGAGTTGGACGAGGAACTCCACGTCGACGAGACCGCCGGCGGCCCGTTTGAGACTCCGCGGACTGGCGCTCGATTCCATGCGTGTGCGCATGGAATGGATCTCGGCGACGAGCTCCGGGCCGAACGGCTTCCCGAGCACGGCCTCGCGGGTGGCCGCGATAACATCGATTGCGAAGTCGGGATCGCCGCGCAGCACCCGCGCCCGGGTAAGCGATTGGCGTTCCCAGAGTTGGCCGCCGGCGCCGGCGAAGTAGCGCCGGAACTCTTCGAGGGGGATAACCAAGCTCCCCGATTTGCCGGTCGGTCGCAGGCGCATATCGACTTCGTACAACCGGCCGAGCGGCCCGGTCCGGCTGGTCATTTTGATCGCGCGCTGCGCCAACTCGGTGAAGTAATGGAACGCCGTCGTCGGTTCGACCCCGTCGCACCGAGTTTGGCAGTCGGCTTCATAGATGAGGATCGAATCAAGGTCGCTGTGGTAGCTGATCTCCCGCCCGCCGAGTTTGCCCAAGCCGAGGACCGCGTATCGGCACCCCGGCGAACCGAAGCGCGTCCGCACGTCCGGTTCCACGAGATCGAACACCGCGTTCAAAATCGCGTCGGCCACGTCGCTGAGCGCGGCCGTGGTTTCGCGGATGTCCGCTTTGCCCAAAAGATCGCGGACGCCGATGCGCAGGAATTCGTTGTCTTGAAAGCTCCGCAAAATCGGGTCGGGGTCGCTGGCGCCGCGCAACAACTCGCTTAATTCGTCGACGAGTTCCTCGGCCCGTCGGGGCTGATCGAGCATCAGGCTGTCGAGGAGTTGGTCCTCCATCCCCGCGTTGTGAATCAAGATCGATGACAGGTACGGGCTGTTCGCGCAGAGATCGACATAGAGCTTCAAACTCGCCGGGTTGAAGCTGAAGAGTTCGTACAGCACGGCCTTCGCGCCGAGCGACGCGGTGACTTGTTCGAAGCGATTGAGGGCGTCGTCCGGATCGGGGGTCGCGGCGATGGCCCGCAGCAATTGCGGCGCGATGCTCGCCAAGAAATGCCGGCAGCGCCGGTGCGATAAGAACGGCACCGATTCCTGCGCCAATCGGTTGAGGTTCTGATACGCGGCGGGGATGTCGCGGAACGGATAGCGGGCCAGCGCCACTTGGATCGACGCATCGTCCGGGTTCGGATCGAGGATCAAATCGGACTCCGGCTCGGCCGTGCCGTCCGGTTCCGCAAAGGTTTGGTGGAGCAGGTGATCGAGGATGGTCCGATTCACGGCGGTCTTGTCGTGGTAGTCCTTCAGGAACAGTTCGAGCGGTTCGACGAGGAGATCGCGCGTGTCGAACGAGGTGTCGGGCTGCTCGTCGATCCGCGAACGGCGCTGGGCGGTGAACTCGGACACCGGGACCGGGATTTCATCCGGCTCGACCGGTCGCGGTTCCGCGCCGTAACCCATTCGAAGCGCCAGCTTTTGCAGTTCGTCGACCGAACTCGGCAACCGGTGCGTTTGCCAATCGAACAGGAGTTGCAAGCGGTGCTCGGTCTTGCGAAGGAACCGGTACGCATCGGCGAGGATGTACATCTCTTGCGGATTCAAGCAGCCGGCGATCTCGAGGGCTTCGAGCGCGAGCAGCGTGTTACGTTGGCGCACGGCCGGGAGATCGCCGCCGTTGAGCAACTGCAGGAATTGCACCGTGAATTCGATGTCGCGGATGCCGCCCCGGCCGGTCTTCACATCGCGCTCGTCGATCCCGGCCCGCGTCGCCCGCTGCTCCATTTGCCGCTTCAGCGCTTTGACTTCGTTGATCTCGGAGAAGCTGAAATACTTCCGGTAGATGAACGGCTGGAGCGCTTTGACGACTTGTTTACCGAGGGGCGAATCGCCGGCGACGTGGCGGAGCTTGATGAGCGCTTGCCGTTCCCACGTCCGGCCCATCACGTCGTAGTAACTCAAGGTACTCGACAGCGAACGCGCAAGCGGTCCGCGATTCCCCTCGGGCCGCAGTCGCAGGTCGACTCGGTAGGCGAAGCCGCGGTCGGTGTGCGACGCCAGCAGGCGGATTACCTCGGTGACAACGCGCGAATAGAACTCGGAATTGGGTACCGCGGCGGCGCGCTTTCCGACCGTCTCGCCGTCTTCGTCGTAGATGAACATCAGGTCGATGTCCGACGAGTAATTCAACTCGTCGCCGCCGAGTTTGCCGAAGGCGAGGGCGACAACTTTCGACGGTTGCCCCGACGCGGTCATCGGCTGGCCGAACTTCTTGGTCAATGTCTTCAGCGCGGTTTGCACCGCCACCTTCAGCGAGGCGTCGGCGATGCGGGCGAGGTCGCGCGTGATTTCCTCCAACGGCCGATCGCGCAGGATGTCGTTCACCCCGACGCGGAGCGTTTGCAACTGGCGGTAGCGGCGGAACGCGCGCAGGATCGCGTTGTCGTCGTAGGCGGCATCGATGTCGGTGCGCAGGAGCGCGGTCAACTCTTCCGTCGACGGATTCCGCCGCGGGGCCGCACGCACGATCTCTAGCGCTTCCGGGTACAGGATCAGCGTGTCGGCGAAGAACTGCGAGACCGCGAGGAGTTGCAGGGTGGCTTCCAAGCCGCGGCCGCGCTGATCGAGGAGCGCCGGCAATTGCTCGCGCGCCGCCGGCACTGCGAGGAGCCGCTCCAAATTGTTGAAGGCCATGTCCGGGTCGGCCGTGCGCGGCAACTCCCGGCGCACGATCGGCGCGAGGATGGCCCACTGCGCCTCGCCCAACTGGGCGAGGAGCGAGGTTTGGTTACGCTTCGCCCGCTCGGGGTCGCGAAAGTATTTCGGTCCGGGCCAATTCGCCATGGTGTAACCGGGAAATGATTTAGTTTCATAGGTCACGCTATGCGTGACGCGGTGAGGAAATCACTTTGTCAGCGGGGGTCGGACCCCTCTCTGTTTCGGAGAGGGCCGAGCCGGGTTGCGTGAGCGCCCGGAGATGCGGTCGCAAAACTCCGGGCG
>JAYTBD010000427.1:0-4311 GCA_043737155.1 Fimbriiglobus sp.
GCAGCGTGCGGCAGAAGTTGGCCGTCGCGCTGACGGCCGAGCGGCAGTTGAGCGGCAGGCTGGAACGCCTGATCAATTGGGTGAAACCCGCCGGGATGAAGCCCGCCGAAGTTTCGCTCGCCGACATCGTACTCGAACTGCGCGACCTCATCGCCGATCGGCTCGAAAGCAGCGGGGTCGAATTCGTCACCCGGTTCGCATCCGATGCTCCGCCGGCCTTCGGTCCTCCGGACGGCTTCCGCATGGCGGTACTGGACCTCATCGTGAACGCCGTCACCGCGCTCGACCGAATCGAAGTCGCCGATCATCCCAAGCGGATCACCGCCACCCTGGCGCGCTGCCCGGTCGTGCCGGAACGCGTCGTGCTCCGGATCGCCGATACCGGGCCCGGCATGCCGGCCGACCAGCTCGATGTTTTCAAGCGTTTCGACAACCCGCTGGACCCGCCGCCCGGCGGCGTGGGTCTCGGACTCTACTTGGCGCACCGATTCGTGACCGGCGCCCGCGGCACGATCGAATTCGATTCCGCGCCCGCGACCGGCACCATCGTCATTCTCACCCTCCCCACGACCGCGGGGGCCAACCCGTGACTCCGCTTCCGATCCCCGTGCCGAAGCCCGCTCCGAGCCCCGCGTCTTCCGCATTCGACTCCGTACTCTGCGTGGACGACGAAGTCCGATTCGCGGACAGCCTCCGCGATCTCTTCCGCACCACGGGCCGGCGCGCGGAATCGGCGTACGACGGGCACTCCGCCATCCGAGCCATCCGCGAATCGCCCTTCGGCGTCGTCCTGCTCGACATGCGCATGCCCGGCTACAACGGCCTCGACGTGCTCGCCGACTTGCTGGAGGTCCGTCCGGAGCTGTGCGTCGTCCTCCTCACCGGATACGGCGAGGTGCCGACGGCCATCGAGTGCATGCAGCGCGGCGCCGCCGGGATGATCGAGAAGAAGCATACCTTCGACGAGCTGCTCGCGCTGGTCGAACATCAACACGCCCGCCACGCCGAGCTGCTGAGGCTGCGCGGGATCGAGCGCGAACTGACGCGGATGGAACTCTTCCGCGACTTGGCCAGCGCCATGAACCACAAGGTGAAGAACTCGCTGAAGCCGGTCGAGCACTGCTTCTACAGAATGGGCAAGGTCGTGGACCGCCTGCCGCACGCGGACGCCGAACTGATGCGCGACGAGCTCGTCATCGGGGAGCGCTGCCGCAAGCGGATCGTCCACTTCCTGACGCGGCTCAACCAGTTCGCCCAATTCGACGCGTTCGTCCCGTACCCGATCGAACTCGGCCCGGTGATCGCCCGGGGAGTGAGGCACGCGCGCGAGCACAGCGCCCAAGCCGAGCTCGCCGCAACGGTCGATCTCGATTCGGAAAAGGCCTCGCGGCCGGGCGGGCCGTGGGTGATGGGCGACGACGATCTGCTCTCCGCCGCCATCGAGTTCCTCGTCCAGAACGCCATCGACGAGCTGATCGGGATGGAGCCCGGTGGCGCGCGGCGCGTGGAATTGACAGCGGCCCGCGCCTCCGACCGCGTGGTGGTCACCGTGGCCGACACGGGCCCGGGCGTCTCGGCCGAGATCTTGGCGTGGCTGGCCGTCGACGCCGGACATTATTCGCCACCTCCGCGCGAAGCCCTCCCCCGCGTCAAGTCCGGGACGAACTTCGGCATCGGGCTCCATTCCGCCGCGCAGGTGGCCCGCGCCTGCGGCGGTAGCCTCCGCGCCACCAACCGGCGCTCGCCCGATCGCGGCGCGATCTTCACCCTCGAATTGATCCCGGCCGTCCCCCCGCCCCCATTCGGAGTTCTTTGATGTCGAATGCGCAGCCCAGCACGCCGGTCATTCTGTTGGTGGACGACGAACCCGACACGCTCCGGGCCAACGCGAGCCGCTTGGCCGAAACATACGCGGATCGGCACGGAGTTGCACCGGTCGTGCTGACGGCCGGATCCGCGGATGCCGCGTTCGCAAAACTCGCCGAGCAGCGCGCGAGGCATCAGCCGGTGCATGTGCTGGTCACCGACCTCGACATGCCGGGCCGCTCGGGCCTCAGCTTGGCCGTTCAAGTGGCAGCCCGAGTCGCGGTGCTGGCGATCACCGACAAGCCATTGACCGGATTCCGCGACGCGGCGGACGCTCTGCGCGTGCAGCCGGAAGTCTGGGCGAAGCCGTCCGGCCAAGACGAATGGGACGCGTTCGCGGATCGCGTCTACGAAATCTACCGCGCGAGCCTCGTGGCCGCGAGCTTGGCGGCGCTGGTCGAAACTCCCTCCTCGCCGCTCGGACCGGCGACGGGCGGAACGCGGCCGGGGGCGGTGCTGGCCGTCCGCGTCGATCTCGGCCCCGTCGACGATTTGGCCGAGGTCAACCGGGGCCAGCTCGCCGTCGAGCGATTGCGGGGCCGCGCGAATGCCTTCGAGGCCGCCGTCCGCGCGAACGGGGGCAAGCCGGCCGTGGTCTTCGGCCAACTCCTCACCGCCGTCTTCTTCGACTCCGAAGGGGTTTCGGGGCTGGAATCGGGCGGACGGGCCCTCCGCGCGTACGTCGCCTCGGCGCAGAAGGCGTTGCCGACGCTCGTGCCGGAAGTGGCCGCGGCCATCGTGCCCGGGTTCGTCCAGTACGGGCTGATCGGAGAACCGGGGAGCGAGCGCTCCGCGGTGCTGGGTGCCGTCGCCGAGGCCGCCGTGCAGTTGCTCGTCCACGTCCGCCGCGGCGGGTTCGGCTACGCCGTCGAGTGGGTCACCGCCGACCAGCGGGTGCTGCTCCGCGGACTGCCGTTCGGTCCGGAGGAAGTGGGCGGGCCGGTGCCGATCCTCGGCTTCGGAAATCCGGTTCGAATCGCGGAGCGCCGGATTGCTTGACTCGACCCCTCCGGAATCCTTCCCGTTGTCGCTGCTGATCGTGGACGACGACTCCGCCGTGGCCTCCGTGATCGCGCGGCACGCCGCCGATCTCGGCTTCGCCCCGCGCGTGGCCCGGTCGGTCTCCGAGGCGCGCCGCGAGATCGCCGAAGACCGCTTCGCGGTCGCGGTCGTCGATTGGCGGCTCGGCGACGGCTCCGGCACCGAGGTACTCGCCGCACTGGCGGAGCGCTCCCCCGAGACATTCCGCATCATGCACTCGGCCCACGCCGCCGCCGAGGAGGAGGCGACGGCGGTCGCGGCCCACGACTCGGTGGACAAAGGGGAGCCGCTGTCGGCGCTGCGGCACGCTCTCCGGCGCGGCGAGCGCTTCGCGCAGGGGCTGGCGCGCACGGCGGCTCCGCCCTCGGGCCTCGCGGCGCCGTGGACCGCGGAGGTGACCGGGCTGTCGACCCGCGCGCGGCTCGGAGACTCTCTGATCCTGGTGCCGGAGGTCGGACGCGTTCCGGGAAATCTCTTGCGCTGGGCGGCCGGGGTGGGCGGAGATCGGTTCCCGAGTCGCATCGACTTGCAGGTCGGCGCAATCCCGCACGGTCCCGAATGGTTTTTTGGCTCCCTCTCCAGTCGGGGGGCACTCGATCGGCCGACCGGCGTCACCCTTTTGGTTGCCGGGCTGGATCTTTGGGCCGATCCGCTCCAATGCGCCCTCGCGGATGCGATCGCACGGCAGGTCATCCGGCGCGTCGGCGCCGAGCGCGATATCCCCACTCGCATCCGGCTGATCGCATCGACCACGAGCCGAGCCGCTATCGAAAAGCTGAATCCGTCCCTGCGGGCGACCCTGGGTGCGCCGATCCTCCTACCACCTGTGGCGGGAGGTCCCGATGCGGGCCGCCAGACGGACGAAGCGATCCGGCGTTCGACCGATCGACGACTCGGGCTCAGTGCCGATTCCCGCGGAATGATCGATGCCTTCGGACTGACTTGGAACGTGGCCGAATTGGAGGAAGCCCTGTCGTATTTCCCCACCGGGTCGCACGAGCTATCGCTCGGTCGCCTCGGCATGGCGGTTGTCGAATCGGCCGGCGCCGCGGGAGACCTCCCGGATTTGAAAGCGTTCCGCGGCCGAATCGACCGGTTCTATGCGCACTCGGTACTGCTCGCGGTCGGCGGCAACATCACACTGGCGGCGGAAAAGGCGAGGGTGAGTCGACCGACGATGTATCGCTTACTAGATTCCACGGACTCGTCGGACGCGTAGTTGGCGTAGAAGCGGCGGATCAACCCGTTTGGATGGGAGTCGACCGGGTACTGTCGCCTGCATAACGCCGTTTGAGCCAACAATGCAACCGATGGGGGACATGGTGAGGCCTCCGCGTGTGCGGGTCGTCCGGCACGGCGACCGCCGGGAGAAGTCGTCGACGAAGGACCTCGGGGGCCCGCGCC
>JAYTBD010000428.1:0-4308 GCA_043737155.1 Fimbriiglobus sp.
GTGACCGATCACCTTTGGGATTTCGAGGAACTGGTTTCGATGATCGACCGTGCCGAAGCCGACCGGAAAAAGAAAGCGATTTCAAACTGAGACACTACCCAACGCCCCCGCGCCTTGACTTGCCCATGTTCGCCTGCCAAAATGGTGGTATCCGCCGGTTTGCTCTTCGGTCCCCAATATGCGTCTGTCGTTGCTGATTTTGGCACTTATCGCGTTCCCGCTGTCGGCCGCCGAGCCGACGGGCGCGGAGTTGTACGCTTCCAAGTGCGCTTCGTGCCACGGTGCGAGGGGCGAAGGCACTAAGAAGCACAAGCGCAGCCTCGAAGGGGATCGGTCGGTTCTGCAACTCTCTAAATACGTCGCCGAGACAATGCCCGAGGACGCCCCCGGCAGTTTGAATCAGGCCGAGGCGGAGAAGGTTTCCGCGTATCTGCACGATGCCTTTTATTCGCCGGTGGCCCGCGATCGCAACCGGCCGGCGCGCATCGAACTGGCCAGGCTCACGGTGCCGCAGTACCGCAACAGCGTCGCCGCTCTCGTCGGCCACTTCCGCGCGAACGCCAATTGGGGCGACAAACGCGGCCTCACGGGCGAATACTTCAAAGGTCGCAACCATAACAAGGGCGAGCGCGTCATCGAGCGACTCGATGCCGAGGTGAAGTTCGACTTCGGCAAAGAGACGCCCGAGAAGGATAAATTCCCCGACCCACACCAATTCGCGATCTCGTGGAACGGCAGCATTCTCCCGCCGGAGACGGGCTTCTACGAGTTCGTGATCCGCACCGATCACGCGATGCAGTTCTGGCTCAACGACATGAAGACGCCGCTGATCGACGCCAAGGTGAAGTCGGGCAACCAATCGGACTACGTCGCTACGATGTATCTCGTCGCCGGGCGGGCCTACCCGATCTGGCTGCACTTCAGCAAAGCGAAGCAGGGCGTCGACGACTCCAAGAAGAATCCGAATCGGCCGGTACAACCCGCGAGCGTCAGCTTGAATTGGAAGCCGCCGCACGGCGTGGTCGAAACCATCCCGGCGCGGGTATTATCCCCGGTGGCCTTCCCGGAGCAATTCGCTCTCAGCACGCCTTTTCCACCCGATGACCGCAGTCTCGGTTGGGAGCGCGGCACCGCCGTGTCGAAGGAATGGGACGCCGCCACAACCGATGCGGCACTCGACACGGCGACGTACGTATCGGCGAAGATCAACGACCTCGCCAAGACCAACGACACGGCGGGTGATCGACTGGCCAAGATCAAGGACTTCGCCAAAGTGTTTGCGGAGCGCGCTTACCGCCGGCCGTTGACCGACTTCCAAAAGAAGCTCGTCGATAAACAGTTCGAATCGCAGAAGGAAACCGACATCGCGGTCAAGCGCGTCGTGCTGTTGGTGCTGAAGTCGCCGCAGTTTCTCTACCGCGAAGTCGGCGGGCAAGGCGACGACTTCGATGTGGCCTCGCGGTTGTCCTTCGGACTCTGGGATTCGATCCCCGACGCCGAGTTGTACGCGGCCGCGGCGAAAGGCCAGTTGAAGACGCGGGATCAAGTGCTGGCCCAGGCCACGCGGATGCTCGATTCGCCGCGGGCCAAGCCGAAAGTCCGGCAGTTCTTTCACCACTGGTTGAACGTCGAACAATCGAAGGATTTGGGCCGCGATGCCAAGCGTTTCCCCGGCTTCGATCCGCAAGCGATCGCCGACCTGCGCGTCGCCCTCGATCTGTTCGTCGAGGAAATTGTGTGGGGCAAGACACCCGACTTCAAGCGACTGCTGACGAGCGATGAAATCCTATTGAACGGGCGATTGGCCAAGCTATACGGGGCCGACCTCCCGCCGGACGCCCCGTTCACCAAGTTGAAACTCGATCCGGGCCAGCGCTCCGGAGTGCTGACGCACCCGTACATCTTGGCGAACTTCGCCTACACCGCCGAGAGCTCGCCGATCCACCGGGGTGTGTTCCTAACACGGGGCGTGCTCGGATTGTCGTTGCGACCGCCACCCGAAGCTGTAACGCCGGTGGCCCCGGAGTTGCAACCGAGTCTGAGCACCCGCGAGCGCGTGAGCCTGCAAACGAAGGCCGGGAATTGCATGACGTGCCACGGGATCATTAACCCGCTGGGGTTCACGCTAGAGAAGTTTGATGCCATCGGTCGATACCGGAGCGAGGACAATAAGAAGCCGGTGGACGATTCGGGCAGTTATCTGGCCCGCGATGGCAAAGCGATCAGTTTGAAAGGACCTGTGGAACTGGGGAAGTATTTGGCGAACAGCCTGGAGGTCCATGCGGCTTTCGCGGTGCAGGTGTTTCACCATGTCGCGCAGCAATCGATCCGCGCCTACGGCCCGACCGCACACACCGACTTGACGAAGCGCTTCACCGACGGCGGCTTGGATATTCGCAAGCTATTCGCCGAAGCCGCGACCACGATGGCGCTGGGGCCAACGAAGAAGTGAAGGATCACCGCATCCGTTCCCTCACCCGACGGAGGTATCCGATGAAGACTCTCCCACTCCTCGCACTCGGCTTCGCGTTCTGTTCCGGTGCGACCGCCGAGTCCGGGAAGCCCGTCGAGTTCTCCGAGAAGGTCTCGAAGCCTGGAAAGATGCCGCGTCGCACCACGCCGAGCCCGGCTTGGCGGTGTGCGGCGAGTGGCTTTCGGGCGGACGGGTCGAAGGGGTGTGTCCTGCACGAGGGCGCATTCCGAAATTATCAGGGAATACGAAAAAAACGCCCAACCGCTTGTTGTGAACCTTGATGTCCTGCGGTACAATATTCTGGGGATAGTTTGCGGACGGATACGCACAGTACAAACCCCGTCGAACTGATGAATTCCGCTACTAAAGGACTACCGATGGAGATGAAAACAAGCGACTATCTGTTGCTCTCCGCAGCTTTTGTTTCGTTCCTACTGTCGGTGAGCCTCTGGTTTTTGGTCGATCATGATGCGGGTGCCTTCGTGGGCCTCTGGGTTCCATCAATCTTGGCATTCGGCGGCTATCTCAAGACACTGACAAGAAGGAACTATAGTGCCACAACGCATCCCGTCGCCGGCGGGTAGCCCTGAGCGACATCTCAAGACACTGACAAGTAGGAACTAAAGTGCCACTCGTGTTTTTCGTGTTTCTTGCCGGTGTAGGTGTGTCATCAATCTTGGCAGCCTCCTTAGCCTTCACAATCTATGAGGTCCGACGAACTAATCGGCATGCTTTCGGACCCAAGTCTCAAGTCAAGCCACCACCGGATCTGTAAAAGGCTTCGGTTTGTACAGATTCTTTACGCAGCCTTCGGCACTACGAACCGAACTTCGTCGTCGTGTAAACGGGCGGGGTTCACTATGTCGTCGGGACGAAAGGCCAAGAAGGCGTGAAGGTTGAGCACAAGGGCCGCGACGCTTTGAGCGAGAATGCCTCTGTGTTGACAGAAACCCCATGGGCCTACCTCAAAGTTCGGCAGACCGAGTACGAAAAGCTTCAACCGACACTCTTCGCCGACTTGTTCAATGGAGTTCCCCAAGAAAAACGGGCGCGCAGTTGAGGATGTTCGGCAAATTCGAACTCCGCCGGAGCGACATACCCCAGCGACGAGTGTAGTCGAATTCTGTTGTAGAATACTTCGAGATACTCGAACAGCTCGCCTTCGCCGCCTCGACCGTCGCGTAGTCCTCGTGGTCGATCACCTAAAGTCATCGTTCAGCATCTAGCTGCTCAGACCTTCGCCTCTGTTGCTTTGAAGCAAAACGTGCCGACTGATTTGCTTTCATAGACACAGTACCGAGCCGAACCATGACCCGTTCCCGCCGTGAATTCCTCCGCGATTTGGGCGTCGGTGCCGCCGCGCTGCCTTTCGTCCTCAATCTTCCGAGCCTCGGCTTCGCCAACCAGACCGCGCGGAAGCAGCGGCTCATCGTCATGTTCAGCCCGAACGGCATCGTGCCCAAAACCTTCTGGCCCGACGAACAAGGCGACAAGTTCACCTTCAAGGAGAGCCTCAAGCCGCTGGAACCGTTCCAGAAGCAGACGCTCATCCTGCGCGGCGTCGGCGACAAAGTCCGCGGCGACGGCGACAGCCACATGCGCGGCATCGGCTGCCTGCTCACCGGCATCGAACTCTTCCCCGGCAACATCCAAGGCGGCTCGGACACGCCCGCCGGCTGGGCCAGCGGGCACTCCATCGATCAGGAAATCAAGAACCACCTCCAGAAGAGCGAGGCCACCAAGACACGGTTCGGCTCACTCGAACTCGGCGTGCTCGTGCCCGAACGGGCCGACACCTGGACGCGCATGAGCTACAGCGCCGCGAACAAGCCGAT
>JAYTBD010000429.1:0-1658 GCA_043737155.1 Fimbriiglobus sp.
CGGTTGTCCTGATCCCCAAGCTCGGCTGGATCGCGGGTTGCTCGGGCCTGCTTTTCCTGTTCGGGATCGCCATGTCGTACCTCCGGACCGTCCTGCTGGGGTTGGTCCTCGGCACCGTCGGAATCGGCCTCGCTTTCGCCGGCGCGCTCTGCCCGCAAGCGCTCGCCCAAACGCTCTCCGCGATGCAGGCGGGTGCTGTTTTGCTAATGGTCGCATTGGTCGGCTCGGCCGCTTGGCGGTTTTATCGCTCGCGTCGCCTCGACCGCCTACCCGGCTTTAGCCGCGATCGCACCGCCACCTCGGTCCGCGGCCCGGAGGTCCCCCCGGCGAGTCACGAAAGCGGTAAGCGACCGTCGCGAGCCCCTTCCTCGGCGCTTCCGCTCAAAAGAGCGGGCAGCACAGCACCCCCGCTCGCCGCGGGGAGTTGACCCGATGTCCTGCCGATTTCTAGCCTCGGGCGTGATCTTCACCTTGCTCATCCTGTGCGTCGGTGCGGGGGCGAAACCTCGTCGACCGCCGGGCACACCCGCTCATGCTGCGGCACTCGGGGGCAGCGTTCTCGCGCCGACCCGGGAAGCCGCGCTCCCGGATCCCCTACCCTTCCAGCGAATCTTCTTGCCACCCGAGCGACTGGATACGCTGAACGCGGAGATCGCGGGCGGCAAGTTGAAGAAGCTGGACAAGTCGGAATTTGAAGCGCTGGTTCAAACCGCGGCCCGTGTACAAGACTCCGCCGGCAACCCCGCACGGATTCTCGAAGCGACTTACAAAGCCACGGTGCAGTCGGGTCGTGTGACGGGGAGCGGCGAATGGCTGCTCGGCCACCCGACGCCCGCACCGAGCGCGATGGCCATCGAACCGCTACCGGGAGCGATTCAAACGCCCAAGTGGTCCGATGGCCGACCGCCGCTGCTCTTCCGATCCGCGCCAGAGGGCAAACCGAAGGGCACCACCTATCTCTGGGTGGAGGATCCCTCGCAGAATCGATTCGCGTTTCAATGGTCCGTGCGGTCTGTGGAGCAACCCGACGAAGAGCGGTGTACGCTTCGCTTTCCCCGAAGCCCAATCGCCTGGCTCGAGTTGACAGTGCCCTCGGACCGGGTACCGGTGATGGCTGAAGTCGGAGCTTTGCTCACCGGCCCATTCCCGGCGACGAAGGGCGAAGATCGGCTGTGGAAACTCGCTTTCGGTGGGTTGACGCAACTGGAATTGGCTTTTCGCAAGGTGCAGGCAACGGAAGAATCCAATTCCGCAGTGGTGGCCATCCGCACCGCGACTTGGAACCTGCGGCGCGGCGAAGCCCTCGGCCAGTTCGACTTCGCGTTGCAAGCTTTCCGGCAGGGCACTCGGCAGCGGGTGTTCCACATCGACGCGGGTTTGCAAATCGCCACCGTCACGGGGGAATCGGTCGATGGATGGGAGGTGGGCCAAGAAGCCCCGCAGGGCCGATCCCTGACAATCCGACTTCGGGATGAAGCGCCGACGACGCGCATCACGATCGGAGTCAGCGCGGCGATGCCGACTGCGGCGGCGAGCTGGAGCCCACCTCACATCCGGATTCACCGCGGCCTGCTTCTCGGCGATTCAATCGCCGTCCAACTGGGGGCGGATGTCAAATTGGAAGGCTGGCAACCGGGCGATTATCGTCTCGGCTCGAC